>JAFPXW010000336.1 GCA_017394565.1 Oscillospiraceae bacterium
AGGCAGAGTGTATGAACTCTGTATCAAGTCAGTTCCGGAGAATGCGCAGGAATTGGAAGCAGACCTTCTGCGTGAATTTGCCGGAACGCGCATGATCTCAGGATTTTACGGATGGGGTGGCACGGCATCCTATGAATCCGGCTATGTCAAATATGAATTGCTGACAGCGTATCCCGAATCTGCGGCAGATTGGGAAGCAGTGCAGACATATCTGGACGAGCATCACACGGGTGACAAGGTGGAGCGATACGAAACAGAACCCAATGAAGACTATGGCATAGAAGCGCAGACCAAGTACCGCATCGTACCATCTGAGGAACTGACTCATCGTGAAAAATTCGAGCTGTCGTGTGAATTGTGGTCGCTGACAGGGATCGGACCATCCGTTGAAATGCTGGAATCAGCCGGCGCCAGCATTGCCAATGCCCACAACGCCCTCGAACGCGCCGGCGACGTGACGCTCGACTGCGAGCTGGACATCATGGACGTCATTGCTGCGAATAAATACATCCTCGGCGTGGACACCCTCTGCGACACCGCAAAGAAAAACGCCGATGTTTCGGGCGACGGCACACCGGACGCATCGGATGCACTGGCGATCATGAAAGAAGTTGTCGGGGTGACGACGGATTTTGCGGAGAGCTGATATTAGCTGGTCAATACGAGAAATGAGGTGATCTTATGAAGAAAACGATGCGGAAAATGATCGCGATGTTTCTGACGCTTGCGTGTGTACCGGTGACGGGGCTGACGGCTTCGGCATTCGATGCGCCGAATTGGTGGGGGCAAACCACATGGTCAGATTTCGAGGGGGAAACGCCGATCAACGCTCACGGAATGTTAACATTGGACGACGGAGCTTTATACGAAGGAAAATGGCAGAATGAAGCGGTTCTGGTACAGCCGCGGAACAATGTCCTGCGATTTATTCTGTGTGAGGATGTGGAATTTGAGGCAGTCGAAATGCAGGTCGTAGAGATCGTGGATACCTATTTTCCGGGGCTTCTCCGGAACTACGATCCGGAAATTCACGCTGCCGGTATTACAGTTGAGGAGAAACGGCAACCGTTAGTCACACTGTACCGATATGATTCCGAATCAGGCACTGTTGGATTTGAGCTAAACATAAGCGGTTCTGATATTGACTTGGCGACGGAGGAACTTGAAACGTCAATTTTGTGTGACCTTGCAAGACAGCATCTGATCTCAGCGTTTTACGGTTGGGGATCGACAGGTTTCTATTCTCATGCCTGTTTCGATGAAAACATACTCAGTTACAGCGGCAACACCCACACAGTCGTGACCAAAAACAGAGCCGGCTGGTATCAGCTTGGCGAGGAGGTAGACACAGATTGGGAGGGGGTACAGGCGTATCTGGATGTGCATTATCCGCAGTATGACGTTAAATCTTATGAAAATGAATATCAAGCCGACTATCCGTGTTACCGTATTAGCGGCACGGAGGATCTGTCCCTCCGTGAGTGTCTGGAGCTTGCCGGTGAGCTATACGAGCATTTCGGCATCACAGTAAACTATGCGATCCCTGAAAACGCAGCTGAACCTACCCTCGGTCACAACGCCCTCGAAGGCGCCGGCGACGTGACGCTCGACTGTGAGCTGGACATCATGGACGTCATTGCCGCGAACAAATACATCCTCGGCGTGGACACCCTCTGCGACACCGCAAAGAAAAACGCCGATGTTTCGGGCGACGGCACACCGGATGCTGCGGATACGCTGGCGATCCTGAAGGAAGTCACCGGCGTCACAACGGACTTCGCGGAACCATAATTCCTGAGCGCCAGCCTTCACAGACATCAAGATCCCCTATGCACATCGCGGTGCATAGGGGATCGTCCTGCCGGATAGAAATGTCCGTGATGTTTACCCCTCATCACGGACGCGGTCTATATCATGTTTCTATTGTACACCATCCACCGGAAAAATGCAATGCACTTTCAAACCAAAAACATGATGTTTCCACCCAATCGTTTTTATGAAAAAAGGTATAAAATGTATTATAAATGGCACATTCCGTCATTCAACTGTCTGTAATAATATGGTAGAATATTAACATAGAAATAGCAGTCAAAGGGGGATTCTCTATGAAGCATACGAATATCATTCCGATCCTGCTGGCATCGGCGCTGGCAATGGCTCCGCTGGCAAGCCTCCCGGCGGGGATGGAAACGGCCGTCACAGCCCATGCAGCGGACCACACGCTCTCCAATCCGTCCGCAACGGCTGAAACCCAGTCACTGTACCGCTTCCTGTGTGATACCTATGGAAATCATGTGATTTCCGGTCAGCAGGAATCGACCTGGATGGGCAGCGAGGACTATGAATTCAACATCATCTGCAACGCAAGCGGCAAGTATCCGGCGCTGCGCGGTCTGGACTACATGGGCGACGATTTTTCCGGCTGCAACCGCCGCGCAAAGGCATGGTATGCCAAGGGCGGCATCGTCACCATCTGCTGGCACTGCGGCAGCGATTTCTCCGGCAGCCACACCGAATCCATGAACACCAATCTCAACTGGGACAGAGCGCTGACCGAGGGGACAAACGAATACAAAGCCCTCATCGCCGGCATGGACAAGGGCGCAGCGGCTCTGAAGGAATTGCAGGAGGCCGGCGTTCCGGTCATCTGGCGGCCGTTCCATGAGTTCGACGGCAAGTGGTTCTGGTGGGGCAAAGGCGGCGCAGACAATTTCAAAAAGCTCTGGCGCATCATGTACAACCGCTACACCAGGGACTGGGGACTGAACAACCTCATCTGGAATCTCGGCTACTGCGGCGACGTCAACAGCGGCTGGTATCCGGGTGATGAGTATGTGGACATCATCGGGGCCGATACCTATGTCAACCACACGGATTCGCTGAAAAATCTCTATCAGAAAACCTGCGGCGCGGCCAATAAACCCGTCTGCCTGCACGAAAACGGCCCGATCCCGGATCCCGACAAGATGAAAGCGGACGGCGCAGGCTGGCTGTGGTACATGACATGGCATACTTCCTTCATCGACAGCAACGAATGCAATACCGCCTCCTACCTGAATCATGTTTACAACAGCGATTATCTCCTGTCCCTCGATGAACTGCCCGACGTGTATCACTACGGCAATGCTCAGCTTCCGGAACCCCCGACAGAACCTGCGGATCCCACACCTGTCACGGTAAAAGGCGATGTGAATGCGGATGGTGCCTTCAATATTCTGGACGTTGTCGCAACGCAGAAATGGCTGCTCGATGCGCGATCCGTACAGCTTGCGGACTGGTCGGCAGGGGACCTGAACGCGGACAATACGCTCGATATTTTTGATCTGGCACTGATGAAGCGCCTTTTGACGAAGGGAGAAGAATTGACGGAACAGCAGGAATTCTATCAGGTCTATGAAGCCGAGAATGCGAAGATCTCCGGTAACAATTCCATCCAGAATGAAGCCGGTGCATCCGGCGGCAGGGCAGTCGGCAATTTCGGTGACGACAACGACAACCTGACCTTCACGATCGAAGTTCCCACAGCCGGAAGCTATTGCCTGACACTCACGACAAAGGGACTCGGCGGTGACAAATACAACGAAGTCCTCGTCGATGGCGACAACGTTGGCGGTTTCGATGCAAAGGGCGACACCTACACAGACGCAGCGCTCCGCCGTGTGATGCTGACTGCCGGAAAGCACACTGTCAGCATCAAAAAATCATGGGGCTGGATCACCATTGACAAACTGACCGTGACGAATGACGAAGCCATTTCCGCAAAGGTCTACCAGGTCGCGCCGAAGCTTGTCAATCCGAAGGCTGATGCGAATGCACAGAGATTGTTCTCCTACCTCTGCGAAAATTACGGCAAATACACCCTCTCCGGTCAGGTCTGCAATGACGGACTGAACGGTCCGGAATTCAAGGCGATCTACGAAGCGACCGGCAAATATCCTGCCATCTGCGGACTGGATATGATGGACTACTGCCCGTCACGTGCTGCAAGAGGTGCAAGATCGAATGCCGTGGATACTGCACTTGATTTCAACAAGCACGGCGGCATTGTGACATTCTGCTGGCACTGGAACGCACCGGACAAATACATGAAGCCCGGTGACACTCCCGAGGGCACTCCGCGCTGGTGGGGCGGCTTTAATACGTCGAATACGGATTTCGATATTGCGGCTGTCATGGACGGACGCGATCCGGAGGGCAAGGCACTGATCGACAAGGACATTGCCGAGATCGCACGGCAGCTCAATCTTCTCCGAGACGCAGGCGTCCCCGTCCTCTGGCGGCCGCTGCACGAAGCCTCCGGCGGCTGGTTCTGGTGGGGCGCGAAAGGTCCGGATGCTTACAAGAAGCTCTGGTACTACCTCTACGATCAGCTCACGAATGTCTACGGCTGTTCCAATCTGATCTGGGTATGGAACGGTCAGGCGGCGGACTGGTATCCGGGCGATGACTATGTAGATGTCATCGGTGAGGATATTTACGCCGGTGAGCACAGCTACGGCGCACAAAATGCAAAATTCTCCGAACTGCTCGAATACCCGGGCTCCAATAAGATCATTGCCCTGACCGAAAACGGCACGGTGTTTGACATCGACAATGTCGTCGCAGCCAATTCCAGATGGATGTGGTTCGGTACCTGGTGCGGTGGATTTGTGGAGCAGAACGGGCATTATTCCGAAAGCTTCACAGAGCGCTCCGTCATGAGCAAGACCTACAACAGCGAGTACGTCATCACCCTTGACGAACTCCCGTGGAATCGTTGATGATCTCTCTTTTCATAAAACAACCAGCGCATCGGTTTGATTCCGGTGCGCTGGTTGTTTTTGTATATGTTAGAACCTGTCCACATAGGGATTCATGCACGTCTTTTCGTCAAATTTTGCCAGTGACTGCGTTAAAAATCCTTGAAGGGCGACAGCCCGTCGGCGGATTTTTGCCTTGTCACTGACAGAATTATGCCTGAAAATCCATACATTCACCCTATGTGGACAGGTTCTTAATTCGGAAACTGCTTGCGGTACTGCAAAGCCGTCATGCCATTCTTTTCCTTGAACTGCCGCATGAAGTGGTTCTCATTATTGTAACCGCAGCGCTCTGCGATCTCCTGCACCCGCAGATCCGTGTGCGTGAGAAGCTGCATCGCGCGGTTCATCCGCGATGTGATGAGATCGTCCTTGATGCCCGTTGCAAATAATTCCTTGTAGAGCCGCTGCAGATGCGTTTTGCTGATGCCAAGCCCCCGCGAAATGGCAGTGATGCTCCATTCGCGTTCCGGATGCGCCATAATGTCACGGCGCAGCTTATAGATCTGCTCCCGGTACGCGGCGCCGCGGCTGATCTCCAGTTCGCACTTCTGGAGAAAATCCGCATACAGGGCTTCCACGGCGTGCTCCAGCTCCGACGGCTTCTTGCCAGGGATGGGGGTGAGCTGCGTGATGAGTTCCGGCAGCGCAGATGCTCCGATCCCGCCGGACAACTCCTCGTGCAGCCGTTCCGGAAAATGTTCTGCATCTGCCGTTTCTGGCAGCACGGCCGCAAAGACCTTTTTGCCGAGTCTTGCACACAGGGGCAGATCTGCGCGTTTTAGCGCATTGCCAAGCAGCACCGCCATGTCATAAGCCTCCGGCGATGTGCGTTCCATCCACGAGATCCAGAACAGGGAATAGGCGGTTTCTGCCTTGCGCAGACGGTGCAGCGTATCCGGGAGCTGTTCGAGGAAACCGTGCTTGTTGAAAAGTTCCGTGATGGCGTCCCGTGTGGAAAGCGACTCCATCTGCTCGTGCAGATACTGGATATAGAGGCGTTTCTGCAAGCTGTACAGCCCATTGGAAACGGCATCCGTCCAGCTGACGAAGTAATCATCCAGCTCAATACCGTCCGGTGCATCAAAGGCCAGCGCACAGTAACCGAGGATCTGCCCTTTGCAGTGCAGGGAGGTCAGGACAAGCAATTCCGGCTCATGTGCTTCCTGCAAAGACGGCAGGATTGCCTCGGTGCGGAAGGCTTTTGGCGTCATTTCCGATGCATCCTGCCGCTTGGAAAGTGCCAGCTGCATCGTGTCCGAAAACCCCTGCTGCCGGAAGCTGTACGGATTCTCAAAATCCGGGCACCAGTCGCTGCAAAGCGCAATATCCATCCGGTTCCATCCGCGCAGCAGATAAGCATTCTCGTCGATGATCCCGGTTAAATGCTCCAGCGCTTCCGCATCCGCCATCCGGCTGATGAAATCCGCCGACAAAAAACTGCGCTTTTCAAAGCCGCGGAACAATTGCTTGGCGACCTGCTGCTGCAAGCCCTGTAACAGCCCGATCTGCTGCCCGACCTTGTCATAACCGCAGCCGCAGCTGGTGCCGTAGCGAATGGTCTGTCGGCTGCCGAGTGGCTGCGCCTGCTGGCCGGTCATCATTTCATAAAGCCGGCAGACAGCCGCTTCACCAAGCTGTTTTTCGCGTCCGCAGACAGTCGTTGTGATGGGATCGTGCATCGCGGAGTACCACATCCCGTCGTAGCCCGTGACCTTGACCTGCTGCGGAACCGCAATGCCGCCGCGCCGCAGAGTATCGCCGAAGTAGATCGCCATCGAATCACTCAGCGCGACCACGCCATCGGGACATTCGTACTTTCCGCCGAGGATATCCCGCGCCAGTTGTTCCGGGATATCGCGCCAGTAATTTCCGAAATGGATGGCATCCTCACCGATGGGAAGCCCCGCATCGTGCATCGCATCCGTAAAACCCCGCAGGCGTTCCATCGAGGGCGCATGATCCTTGAATCCGGCGATGCACCAGAGCTTCCGGCATCCGTGATCCTCGATGAGATGCTTTGTCATCGCATAGGCCCCATCATGCTGTTCTGCGATCAGGCACGCCTGTCCCTCGGCTTCAAAATCCAGTGTCAGGACGGGCGTTACGGTCTGCGCGAACAGTGCATAGATTTTCTGCCGCAGTTGATCGTCATGGAACCGGTTTGCTGCAAACAGGATCCCGTCCAGCCGATGCCGGCACACAAGCGCGTAGATATTCTCGAAGCCCTCTGTGTAGTAATCACGCCGGCTGTCCGGCATGGGATTGAGGACACCGGCATAAATGATGACATCCATCCCAAGTGCTGCCGCCTGATCGTAAATGCCCTGTACGAGTTCATAATCCAGAGGATCCGCAATTTCAGGGATCACAAGCCCGATCCTTCTCAGATTGTTC
>JAFPXW010000337.1 GCA_017394565.1 Oscillospiraceae bacterium
TTGAGCCCCAATCGGGGTGCAGGGGGCGAAGCCCCCGCAATATAGCCCCCTCCCCTCTGGGGAGGGGGTTGGGGGTGGGGCACTCTCCGGTGCGCCCTCACCAGAAAACAGACTTTTTTGTGACGGGATGGCAGCGCGGCGGTTGGAATCGGGTGCAGCCCCGCTTTGTAAAAAATCACTAAAAACAATAAACTCCCGTTGGACGAATCGCCAAAATTCAAAAAAACGCTTTACTTTTATTAGCAAATATATTATAATGGGGATGATAGGATTTTTCACATCTCGTGTACTTTCTGTGTACGTCCTGTGAAGAAATCAGATCGGTCGTGATACCGCGCCCCTGCTTGCACTGGCAGTGTGCGGTATATCAAAAAATCTCTATATTCAATGGGAGGGTAAAACCAATGCTGAAATCAAAAATCGGCAAGAAGCTCGTTGCAGGTGCTGCTGCGCTCGCTATGACAGCATCCGCTTCCGCAGCTTCTCTTTCCACCACCATGACCGCGTTTGCCGGCGTAATGACTGGTGAGGGTACTTTCGAGGAGGGCGCTGGTCTTCCGTGGCACATCTGCGAAAACGGTACAGGTTCCATGGCGTTCTCTATCTCCAATGGCGTATATTCCATCCAGATCAAGAACCCCGGCGGTGCTTCCAACGGCGGTGACGACAGATGGGACTGCCAGTTCCGTCACAGAGGTATGTCCATTACTTATGGTAACAAGTATCGTCTGTGCTACGCTGTTTATGCGACCAATTCCGGTCATATGTACGGCAAGATGGGCGACATCAACCTCGATGACGCTGAGTACTGGCATAACAACGGTAACAAGCTCTCTATGGAGTACAAGGAAGGTATGTCCATGTCCGAGCTGGAGACCGCTCTGAGAAACGCTTCCGGTAAGGAGACAACTGCTGAGCAGTCTCAGTGGGATGTTCCGTACTATCAGGGCTGGAATTCCTGGAAGGAAGACGAGATCCCGGCTAAGAAGTGGACAATGTATGCATATGAGTTCATCATCGACAAGACCTATATGCAGAACGTTGCAGGCAAGGAGCCGGAGGGCAAGGGCACCGTTGAGTGGACATTCCACTTCGGCGGCGACGGTGAGTATACACAGCAGCCTTGCTTCCCTGAGAACACCATCCTGAAGTTCGATAACCTCATGCTGATCGACATGGACAGCGATACCAACGACTTCAAGGCAGAGGCTGCTGCTGAAAAGACCGGTCTGGTCCTGAACCAGCTCGGCTTCTTCCCGAACCTCGAGAAGAAGGCTACTCTCCAGGTCGAGGAAGGCGCTGCTCCGGTAGCATGGGAAGTTTCCGGTCCTGAGAAGCTCTCTGGTACTGCATCTGCAACGACCTTCGAGGAAGCTGCTGGTGAGTTCTGCCAGGTGATCGACTTCTCCGCGATCAAGACTCCCGGTGAGTACACCCTGACTGCTGGCGGCAAGACCGCTAAGTTCACTGTCGGCAACGACATCTACGGCGACCTGCTCGCTGACTCCCTCAACTACTTCTACCTGAACCGTTCCGGTATCGACATCGAGGAGAAGTACATCCAGAATGCTGGTCAGAACGCTTCCAAGGCTGCTCTGGCTCGTAAGGCTGGTCACAAGCCGGATGAGGCTTATGTAACCGATGAGTGGGTATTCATCTACACCGAGAAGACCAACGCTGAGGTTGCTGCCAGATATTCCAAGAAGATCGACGTTACCGGCGGTTGGTACGATGCCGGCGACTACGGTAAGTACGTTGTAAACGGCGGTGTCTCCATGTGGACTCTGGCAAACGCTTACGAGCGTAATCCGGAGAAGTTCAAGGACGGCGCTTCCTTCATCAATATCCCTGAGACCGGCAACGGCACTCCGGATATCCTCGATGAGCTGAAGTGGGAGGCTGACTTCTTCATCAACATGACTCGTGAGGATGGCATGGTTTACCACAAGATCCACGACTATAAGTGGACTGCACTGGGCGTTATGCCGTACCTCGATGCGGATACTGACGAGAATGTTACATTCCCGACCCGTATCGTAAAGCCGGTTACTTATGCAGCTACCCTGAACTCCGCTGCTGCTCTGGCACAGCTCGGCCGTCTGCTTGAGAAGGCTGGCGATTCCGATGCTTCCAAGTACATCGATCAGGCTAAGAAGTCCTACGCTGCTGCTAAGTCCAGCTACGAGAAGGCTTACGGCTCTATCTACAAGGCTGCTTCTGACGCAACCTCCAACGATCTGTTCGCACCGCTCGACCAGAACAAGGGTGGTGGCCCCTACGGTGATACGCAGGTAACTGACGAATTCTACTGGGCAGCTTGCGAGCTGTATGCTACCACTGGCGATGCAGAGTACTACGATGACCTCAAGGGCTCTGATGACTTCGCATTCAAGGTAATCACCAACCTCGTTGGTGGTGAGAATAAGGGTTCACCCACGTCCTTCACCTGGGGTACTCTGTCCTCCCTCGGTACTGCTTCTCTGGCTCTGAACAAGGATAAGGTAACTGACGCTGAGTTCAAGACCATCACCCAGCAGTTCCAGGAAGCTGGTGACTTCTATCTCGACGTTCAGAAGGCTAACCAGTACGGTTCTAACTACAAGGGCTGCACCTATGATGCAGAAGTTACCGACATTGACGGCGATACTGCTTCTGTCAGAACAGTCAACCTCAAGGGCGGTTATGAGTGGGGTTCCAACTCTATGGTTGTGAACAACGCTATGATCGAGGGTATGGCTTACGACCTGACGCAGGATGCCAAGTACCTGAACGGTGTTGTTGAGGCAATGGACTACATCCTCGGCAGAAACCCGAACGAGAACTCCTACATCACTGGTTACGGTACCAGCACCACCAAGAACCCGCACCACAGATACTGGTGCCACCAGCTCAAGAACGATTGGCCGTATGCACCGAACGGCTGCCTCTCCGGTGGTCCGAACTCCAACATGAACGACCCGATGATCATGGGCGCAGGCTTCAAGATCGGCGAGCTGGCTCCGATGAAGTGCTACTACGATAACGTAGACGCTTGGTCTGTCAACGAGATCACCATCAACTGGAACTCTCCGGTTGTTTGGATCGCATCCTTCGTTGAGGATACCGCCGCTGGCGTAATTCCGACTCCGACCTCTGAGACTGACAAGACTACTGAGGCAACCACGCCCACTGATAAGGAAGATCCGAACGATACCACCGATCCTTCCAAGACTCTGTACGGTGACGCTAACGAAGATGGTGTTGTTGACATCATGGACGTTATCTACACCAACAAGTATCTGCTGGGCTCCGGCAAGATGTCTGCACAGGGTAAGGTAAACGCTGACGTGGATATCAACGGTCTGGATTCCAACGACTCTCTGAACATCCTGAAGTGCGTTGTTGAGATCATCAAGCAGACTGATTTCCCGATCAAGTAAGATCGAGCTTCACACAAACAAAACACAGCAGCTTTCGGGCTGCTGTGTTTTTTGCTATTTTGCGAAGATTTCCGACTGCATCCCGATCTCGCCCTCCAGCCGGTAGGTCAGCTCCGCCGTCACGGCGTCCTCATCCGTCCGGTATCGGATCTCGCGGTCCAGGATCGTCACATCGCGCAGGAGATTCTTCTCAAACCGCACAATATCGGCATTTAGCTGGAGTCTGGCGTCGTCTGCGGAACGTGTGGATTCCGTCGTTTCCAGTTCCTCGGTCAGTTCCTGCTCGATGCTGCATGGCAAGGTGAATCCCAGAAAACACAGCGGCGTTTCCGTCGTGTGCGTCCGGCTTTCGGGATAATCCGCCTTCCCTGCCGTCAAGGGCAGCCGCACCCCGAAGATACGCAGCCGTTTCCGGAGAAATGTGCGTCCGGTCGGGCGCGTTTCGGTCTGGTCGAGGTATTCGCTCAGTTCCGCCTTCCGCGTGAAAATCCCCGTAATATCGGCATTTGCGTGCGTGTAAAAGCTTCTCCCCTCATCGTTTGTCCACACGCCGCTGACCAGCAGTTCGCCCTTCGCGACGCCGTCGCCCTTCCCATGACAGAGCCTCCCCGAACGCACGCAGATCCCCGTGATCTGCGCATCGTACCCCGACACGATATTGCTCGGCATCCGTTCGTAGAGATAGTCCGTTTTTGGCTTCACTTCGGCAATTTCGACGACCAGCCGGTTCCCCGTGTGCCGCATCCCTACCCACGCGACCTCACGGAACGACGTGAAGATCCGCTGCTCGCACCGGTACAGGTCGATGTCCCCGATCCAGGTGCCGCGCCGAACGCCTTCCTCCGCGAGAACCGCCTCGATCTTCTGCACATCGACCGACGCCGCACCCTGAATTTCCACCGTTTCCACCACATTCGACTGGTAAAAGATCAGCATCGCTCCCAGCAGGAATCCTGCCAGAAGCCCGTAGCGCAGCCGGAATTTCCGCAATTTTCCGCCGAGCGAATGCACCTCCTGCACGTCCACCGCCATTCCGCACTGCGCCGCAAGCCGCCGGACTTCCTCCAGGTCGCGCCGGCAGATCCTTCCCGAAAAAACATCCCCGGCACAGCGCTGCTCCCCGCAGGCGACAGGGCTCTCGCGCAGGGCATTGACGAACGGATAGGGATTCCGCCCGGTCACACGAATATCGCAATATTCTTGCAAAATCATCCTCATCCCCTCCGGTCACTGAGCTGGACGGACGCGATTTTCCCACGCACCAGCACATTGTTGTCATTGTAATCGAACACGCGCAGCCCCGTCCCCCAGATGTCCACGATCAGCTCGCGCGTCGCGATCCGCACGCGCACCTCGTCGCACTCCAGCACCCGACGGCAGTTCTCGACGCGCACCTCGCGGTTGCCGTTCAGGTGGACAAAGCCCCCGAGATACATCCAGTTCATCCATTCCCGTTTCCAGCGCACCTTCCTCACCTCGCTACATCCTATGCGAAGCGGGCGCGGAATATTCCCCAGTATTTCGCCATAAACTCCTGTGGGGTGATGCTATGAAACGACAATGGACTGCTGGCATCGCGGTGCTGCTCCTGTTGACAGCGGCTGCGGTGTTCAGCGCGAACGTGCGCGAGGGGATCCTCACCGCCGGCCACCGCTGCCTGACGGTGCTGATCCCGTCGCTGTACCTCTATTCCCTGCTGGCCAGCTTCCTGATCCGGTCGGGCGGACTCGCGGCACTCGCCAAGCCCTTCGGTACACGCGGAAAGCTCTGGGCGGTCGTGCTGTTCTCGCAGGTCGGCGGCTACCCGATCGGCGCACAGCTTTTGCACGAGATGCAGAAAAACGGCGAAATTTCAAAGGAAACCGAACGCAATCTGCTTTGCATCTGCATCGGCTGCGGTCCGGCATTTCTGCTGGGAACGGTCTGCACCGGACTTCCCGTCGCGCTGACGTGCTGGATGCTGCTGTCGGTCTGCCTGCCGAATCTCCTGCTGGCGCCGCTGTTCCTGCGCGAATTGCCGGAACCGGCGGCTCCCCTCGTGAGGAAGCCCTTTGCCGCGCTCCTCACCGCATCCGCCGAAAGCGCCGCATCCGCCATGCTGGGGATCACGTCGATGGTAGTCGCATTCGCCGCAGGCATGGGCATTCTCGACGGAATGGGATGCCTCTCACTGCTGCCGGCATCCATGCGAAGTGCTTTCCGTGCGGCGCTCGAAGTGAGCAGCATCACGGAATTTCTGCGCGGCGGCGGAACGCTGCCCGTTGCCGCAGGACTGCTTGCCTTCGGCGGTCTCTGCGTCCATCTGCAAATCGCCGCCATCTGCGAGGGAAACGTCGCGTGGGGGAAATTCCTCCTGTGCCGGCTCAGCGCTTCCCTGCTCGCGACCGGGCTCTGCACCATCGGCGTGAAATGGCTCTTTCGCGATGCCGTCGCCGCGTCGCTGATGCAGGAGCGCGTGGTGCTGACGACAGGCAGCATCGTGCCGGGCGTTTGCCTGCTCGCCATGTCGGTGATGCTGCTGCGCGGGCAATTGACGCAGGGAAATTAATTTTTATAATTTTACGTCCCCATTTTATGAATTTTGCGGGTGCAGGGGGTGCAGGGGGCGAAGCCCCTTGCAAAAATAGCCCCCTCCTTGGGGATAAGCAGGCAGCCAGCGAGTTTACGAGCGCAGCTGATCGCTTATGCAGAGCAGGGGGTTGGGGGTGGGGGGAAAGAAATGTGCCTGTTCTCTTAACAGAACCCCCAAAA
>JAFPXW010000338.1 GCA_017394565.1 Oscillospiraceae bacterium
GAGAATGGTTACCTGCTGCACACCGATGCTGAGACCGGCCCTGGCGGATCCTTCGATGATTACTTTGCAGATGGCAACCTCAAGGTTACCTATGAGGGCTGGGACTACGTTCCGCAGGAGTGGTAATCTCCGCGCTGCATAGCTTACTGATTTCCCTATAGAAATAGTATCTGCTGATTTTTCCTTACTTTAAGGTATTTGTACGATGAATGCGCTGCAGAAGTTTCCAAAAAAATAGCGGAAGCGGAAGCAGTGCATTCGTGTGCAGATCTTGTTAGTTTTTGCTAACAAGATCTGCGATCACTTGTAAAGGGGGCATTTCATTTGCTCAAGTATTTTATCATGACAGCGGAATCCTTACAGCTGGCAGCGATCGTGACCGGCGTTGCGATGGGGTATGCCAGGCAGCGGTTTCCTGCACACGGTAAGCTGATCGTGATGATCGGCGCACTTGCCGGCACAGTCGGCGCGGCGGTCATGGCATACCTGAAGAATGCGACCAGACTGATCGATACATCGCTGTGGAATATGCGCAATTTCATAGCAGCAGCGGTCGTTTTTCTTCTGTTTTTGCTGTTCACCGCGCTGCGCAAGCCACTCAGGCGTGCCGGAGACTACATCCCGATCTGTCTGCTGGCCTTGCTTCCGGCCATGGTCATCTTCTATGCGCTGCCGGATGTGTTGGCGTATCCGTACACGATACTTCTGACAGAAAAATCCGTATTATCGACGAATTTCCTACTGAAAACCATCGGCATCCTGTTTGGCATCGTGATGATGGTCATTGTCATTGCCGCACTTTATCAGGGCATGAGCCGCGTGACAGGGAAGAAGGCCTTTCTGCTCCTGACGCTTGTGCTTCTTGTCAATACAGTCCGTCAGATCACGGTTGTACTGCGCGTGATGCTGACCAAGCGCGTGATCCCGTCCAACCATACGATCTTTGAGATCGCAAAATTCTCCTCGAACCACGACAACTGGTTCACATTTGCGGCGATCGGCGTTGCGGCGATCATCCCGATTTTGCTGCTGATCGCAAGTATGCACGTTGATGAGCCCTACCATAACCCTGCGGAACACCGCAAGATTCGCAAGAAGTGGCGCATGACCAAAACATGGTCTGCCGTGATCCTCACCTGCATGGTGCTGTCCGTTCTGAACCTGACGGAGATCAAAGCCATCGCCAACCGCGAAGTCGAGCTTTCTCCTGTCGAGGATGCTAAGATCGTGGACGGTAATGTCGTTGTGACGTTTGAACAGGTCGAGGACGGCCATCTGCATCGTTTTGCCTATGTGACGGACGACAACGTGCAGATCCGTTTTATCGTCATCAAGAAGCCGAATTCCTCTGCATACGGTATCGGTCTGGATGCGTGCGACATCTGCGGCGAGACCGGTTACTACGAAAAGGACGGACAGGTCGTCTGCAATCTCTGCGACGTTGTCATGAACATCAACACCATCGGCTTCAAGGGCGGATGTAACCCGATCGTCATTCCCTACAGCATCGAAAACGGCAGCATTTATGTTCCGATCGACGGTCTGATGGAATACGAGAAGGAATTTAAATAAGGAGGGCGCGTCATGTTTTTCAGAATGATACGGGGCACGCTGCTCCGTCAATGGAAAAAGATGCTGATGATCGCATTCACGATCGCACTGGGAGCCTCCCTTGCGGCGGCGATGCTCAGTGTCATGCTTGATGTCGGGGACAAGGTCAATCAGGAACTGAAAACCTACGGTGCGAACATCACTGTTGTGCCGAAAGAAAATTCCGTCCTGAATGATCTTTACTCCGTTGAGGACGGTTCATCCTCCGGCGCGTATCTGCGCGAGGATGAACTGGGCAAGATCAAAACGATCTTCTGGGCATTTAATATCGTCGATTATGCGCCGTTTATCAGCGCAAATGCAAACCTCGATGACGGTACAGAAGTCAAAGTCACAGGCAGCTGGTTCAACCACCACATGGAACTCCCGACCGGCGAAACGCTCGATGCCGGCATCGCAAGCATGAGAAGCTGGTGGGAGATCACCGACGGTGCGTGGCTCGACGAGCAGACCGGAAACGATGAAAATACAGCCATGATCGGTACAGAACTCGCAGAAAAGGCAGGCGTTCGCGCCGGCGATACGCTGCATCTGACCGGAACGGCGTCCGATGTGACAGTGAAGATCATCGGCGTATATGATGCTGGCGGCGACGAGGATCAGCAGCTCTTTGTGCCGCTGAATACGGCGCAGAAGCTTGACGACCTCGACGGCAAAATTGATTCCATCGAAGTCAGCGCCCTGACAACGCCGGACAATGAACTTGCAGAACGTGCCGCGAAGGATCCGTCCTCGCTGACAGTTGCGCAGTACGAGATCTGGTACTGCACCGCCTATGCAAGCTCCATCTGCTATCAGATCCAGGAGGTCATCACGGATTCTGTGGCATCGCCTGTCCGTCAGGTAGCGGATTCTGAAGGCGCGATCCTCGAAAAGACGCAGCTTCTGATGGTACTCATCACCATCCTGAGCCTGATCGGTGCAGCACTTGGTATCTGCAATCTGGTCACTGCAAGCGTCATGGAACGATCCTCCGAGATCGGTCTGATGAAAGCCATCGGCGCACAGAACGGAGCAATTTCCGGACTTGTCCTGACGGAAATTTTCATCACAGCGATTTTCGGCGGTGTCATCGGATTTTTCGCAGGTTTTGGCTTCGCACAGATCATCGGACACACCGTCTTTGGTTCCGCCATCACGATGAAGCCGATGGTCATTCCGATCGTTGCGGTGCTGGTCGTACTTGTTACACTGGCAGGCAGCATCCCGGCGATCCGTATGCTGCTGCGTCTGCGTCCGGCAGAAGTCCTGCACGGCGGTCATTAAGGAGGGTGCGAAATGAAAAAGAATCAGATGTATTTCCGCATGATCACAGCCTCCCTGATGAGAAGGCGTTCGAGAATGCTGGTCGCACTGCTGTCCATCGCGATCGGTGCGACGGTCCTGTCCGGACTTGTGACCATTTATTACGACGTACCGCGTCAGATGGGTGCGCAGTTCCGGAATTACGGCGCTAATATGATCCTGACTGAAGCGGACGACAATTTCACGCTGGACGATATGCAGCAGGGGCTGTCCGTGATCC
>JAFPXW010000339.1 GCA_017394565.1 Oscillospiraceae bacterium
GAACCGCCGGCAACTTCGCGTTACCGGCGGCTCTCTCATGATAGATAGGATTGGGAATCTGCAAGATCAATAGCGGAACGGAACGTGCTGTGCAAGCGCTTCGTTCACGGTGAAATTGGCAGAGCCGTCAGCGTAGGTGTAGCCGATCGCTGCATCTGCATCGTAACGGTATGCACCGTCAAAGGTGAAGGTCTCTGTGCCCTGCTTGTAAACCGACGCATTCTCGCCGAAATTCATGCCCAGCGCATAGCCGTTCTCGACATTGTCAAAGCTGAACGCATCGCTGCCTGCGGTGAATGCCAGTGTCGAAGCGGTGGTCGCATAGCTGGACTTGATGGAAGCGCTGCCGGCAGTCTGCTTGTAGGTGATGCCGCTGGTGATCTGGTATCTCATGTTCAGCGCACCTGCGAGGGTATTCTTGGTCTTGCGCGGGAAGTGAACCGTCTGGAAGACAAGGCGGTCAGCATCGTACTTGGTATCGAACAGCGTGACCATCTCATCCGGATGCTCCATCGCGTAGTCCAGAACCCAGTCCTGCGGATAGAAATTGATCGTCGTTGCCATGTCAGCCGGCTTGCTGTACTGGATGACCGTCGCTTCTGCATTCTTGTCCAGGCGCACCTTGACCAGTGCTGCCATGCTTGCCGAGGACTTGTCATACATCAGACCGTAGACATAGCGTGCGCCCGGGGTATTCGTCACAACGGCGATCTCGTCGTACTGATCCACCGTCATGGTGTGCAGCATCTCGATCTCGTCCTCCGGGATGCCCTCCACGGTGAATTCGCCGTCTGCATAGGACAGCGTCACGCCGTCGATGGTCACATAATCGTCAGCCATGAAGGAATAAACAGTATCGTCGGAAACATGGTTCACGAAGTCGATGCCGTCTGCACGCTTGGTGATCTCCGCATTGGCAAGATACACCGTCTCGTCCACGCCGTAGCCGGTCTGTGTGAACATCGCGTCGTTCTGGTTCATGTAACGGAAGTAATCATAAGTATTGCGCATGAAGGGCGCCGTTTCCTTGCCGAGGGCGTCGTTGCGAAGGTCGATCGCGCCGTAATTGGAAAGCCCCATGCTCAGTGTCGTGCCGTCGGTGTAGCGGGTGTTCGTGCTGGAATACCAGTCGTTGGAATTCATCACGGTCGCAAAGCCGTCGCCGCTGTAGGTGAGCTGCGAAGTCCACGGGGAAACGCTCAGCTTGCTGTCGGCTGCGAGGTTGGTCATGCCCCAGTTGGAGAGTGCCATCACGGAGCCGTTGGAGGCGTTGGTCACGGCCGCATTCCAGCTGTCGGAGACCACATTCAGTCCGTCCTGACCGCCGAGATCAAAAACGACCTTGCCATTCTCATCATAATTGATCGTGACATCGGCTGCTTCAAAAGCGCCTGCGCCGAGCTGTGCGGCATCGAGCAGATTGACATGACCGTCTGCATTGACATCCGCCACCATGAGCTGGGTGTCTGTCAGCGGACGCATCCACATGAGCCCTGCCTGCAAGGTCACAAGGTCATTGCGGTCGATCGTGCCGTTGAGATCGACATCTCCGCGCTGGTAAGTCGTCTGTGCAGCAGCTGCGCTGGCCGGGAGTGCTGCGGTCATGGCGAGCATCAGGATGCTGCTGAGGATTGCGGCCATTCTCTTGGACTTTTTCATATGATTTCCTCCTCTTAAAAGACTCTCACAAAAAGTAAAAGTAAAACTAAAAATTGTCCGATTAGACTGAAACATAAGCTAAAAATGAATCCTGGTCAGTTTTATAGCTATAAAAGAAACTCTGATTCCCCTTATCAGAGCTTAATGCCCCTTGTGATCCCTGTGAGTCATGTGTGAGAACGATGAATAAATTGTGACGTTCTCTATCCTTCTGTCATAAATTATATCATAAATGTTCACAATTGTCAATCGCAAATATGTGTGAAAAATTACTATCGGTTTTATACATATTGACGAAAAAGCCCTGGATTTACAAATCGTTGAAATACGAAAAGCGTCGAAAAAGTGATAAATGCATGGGAGGGGGATTTTGGGGAGGGGGGCACCAATGCTAACAACTTTAGCGCTTGCCGCAAGGCATAGCAGGGTGCAGGGTGACTCCCCACGGGGTGGGGAGATGCTGAGCCACGCGAAGCAGAGGGGACGGGGCGTTCGCCGCAGCCCCCTGCAAAAAATGCCCCCTCCTTGGGGAGGGGGTTGGGGGTGGGGGGAAAGAAACGCGCCTGTTCAATTTGTTAAGTTGTTAGTATTGGGTGGGGCACTCCCCGGTGCATCATCACCAGAAAAGGGGGGCTTTTAATACAGGGTTACGCCCCCTGCGCCTGCTTGCGAAAGCGGTGGGCGTGGTTCAGGCAAGTTCTGTTCCGCCGAACAGCTTCTGCTTGGTGGCTGACGACCAGGTGCCGAACTGCTCCATGTATTCGCACAGACGCGCGGTCGGGACGTCCTTGCCCTCGAGATAGTCGAAGTAGTCGCACCGCAGACAGCCGGTCTCCACGCTGTAATAGCCGCGCCGGCTGCTGATGATGTCGCGGATGCCGCACGCCGCGAAGGTGTTCCGGATGTCGTAGATGATATTGTGGATATAGTTGCGCTTCTTGTCGGTGTCCTCCTCCTCCGACCACAGGAGATAGCGCAGCTCCTCGTCCGATACCTCCGCGCCTCTGCGGTCGATGAGGTACGCGAAGACCTCCTTGCTGTCCTTGCGCTCGAATTTCAGCGGATGATTGCCGACATAGACCTCGAAATGCCCGAAGCACTGCACACGCACCGGTCGGATCGGATAGCGCAGATGCGACAGCACACGCCGGAGATCCTCCTCAGACGCCGGCTTGACCAGATAGCCGCTGACAAACAGATCCATCGCATCCGCCTTGAATTCCGGGTGTCCGGTGTAGATGACCACGTTCAGTTCCGGGCGGATACCGGCAAGCTGCCGCGTCAGGGTGATGCCGTCCGTGTCGTACAGATCTACGTCCACAAAGGCAACGTCTACGGCATTTTCTTCGATGTAGCGCAAAAAATCCTTTGCGTAGCGGAATCCCTCGTGCGTGCCGTCCGGATCCACGCGCCGCAGCAGGCGCGTCAGGGACTGGATCGCAAGTTGTTCGTCGTCAAGTATGATCGTTTTCATGATGTGATTCCCCCTCAGTTTCTTTGATCGGTATGCGGATCTCTGCGATCGTCCAGCCGTTTTCGCGGCGGACTTTCAGGGTGCCGCCGCAGAGCATTTCCAGACGCTGTCCGGCGTTCCTGAAGCCGATGCCGCCCTTTCCGAGCGTTTCGGCGTTCACCTCGAAGCCCTTGCCGTTGTCGCGGATCTCGATGCAGGCGGCGCCGCGCTTCCTGAACGAAACGATGCGGACGCGGGCATTTTCAGAATAGCGGTCGATGCCGTACTTGACGGCGTTCTCGACCAGCGGCTCCATACTCAGCGCCGGCAGCCGGAAGTCCGTGAAGCGCAGGTCGTATTCCACCCGGAAGCACTTCGACGGATCGGCGTATTCCAGCGCAAGGTATTCTTTGACGGCTTCGATCTCCTGCCCGAAGGGGATCACGGCGTCGCTGTCAGTCGCGGTGATGTTATTGCGCAGATAGCGCGAAAAATGCCCGATGAGATCCGCAGCCTTCTCCGGATCTTCGTAGCAGGATTCCTGGATCGCCAGCAGTGCATTGTTCACAAAATGCGGCTTGATCTGCGCCATCAGCA
>JAFPXW010000340.1 GCA_017394565.1 Oscillospiraceae bacterium
CCAGAACCCCAAAAATTGATTTCCGTGGCTCTTTTTCGGGTTTTGTTGACAAATCGATGTTCTTATGTTATACTGACTACATAAACCTACGGAGGTACGCAATGCGTTTTACAACACCGGATTATTATGACGAATTCCGATGCATCGCCGGCGACTGCCGCGATAGCTGCTGCATCGGGTGGGAGATCGACATTGATGCCGATACACTGGGATTTTATGAGCAGGTGCCGGGCAGCTTCGGGCAGCGCTTGCACGACAATATTCAGGACGGCTGCTTCCGGCTCGATGCACAGGAGCGATGTCCCTTCCTGAATAGAGCCGGACTTTGCGATATTTATACACAGCTTGGCGAGGAACATCTTTGCCAGATCTGCACGGATCATCCGCGGTTTTTCTCGTGGTTCGGCGACCGGAAGGAAGGCGGCATCGGGCTTTGCTGCGAGGCGGCGGCCAACCTGATCCTCACACGCCCTCTGCGTCTTGTCACGCGGGAAATTCCCGATGATTTCGGCGAGGAATGTGATCCGGCACTGCTGGATCTTCTCATGCTGGCACGCTCGCAGATGCTTGAAAGGATCCTGCACGAAGGGACGCTTTCGGATGCCGTCGCTTCCCTGCTGCGATTCGCGCAAACGCTGCAATTTCACATGGACAACGGCATCCGGGAGCTGCCGGCATGGGAAGCGGCTCCGTCCGGCCGCTTTGATGCGGATGGGATGCTCGCCTTTCTGCAAACCCTCGAACCGATGGATCCGACCTGGCACGAAACGCTGTCAGACTTGCGCTGTCACCTGTCTGATCTTCCGCCGCTGGAGCCTAAAGAAGCAGAAATGCTGCGGAATATCGGGAATTACTTCCTGTTCCGGTATTTTCTGGCAGGCGTATTCGAGGGTGAGATCCTGTCGCGTGTCAAGCTTGCGGCGGCAGCCATGCAGGTCATCGGGCTTCTGTGGCGCTACCGGCGGATACAGGGAGAAATTGCCGACCTGACGGCACTTGTGGACTTGGCGAAGGCGTTTTCCAAGGAAATCGAGTACAGTGAGGAAAACCTGAATGCGATGCTCGATGCAGCCTATGAGGTGCCGGCGTTTTCGGACGCATCGCTCAGCGGCTTTCCTTCCCGTCACAAAAATGGCTGACCACTTTGGCCAGCCATTTCTAATATATATGTTATTCGCTGAATCTCGCCAAAAACTGCTTGACACGATCCGATGCGCTCTCACCGAACAGCTGCGACGGTTCACCCTGCTCAACGATCACGCCGCCCTCCATAAAGATGACACGATCCGCCACATCCCGCGCGAAGGACATCTCGTGGGTGACGATCACCATCGTCATGCCCTCAGCCGCAAGTTCCTTAATGACTTTCAGGATCTCGCCCGTCAGCTCCGGATCGAGCGCAGAAGTGGGTTCGTCAAAGAACAAAATCTCCGGACTAAGCGCCAGCGCACGCGCGATCGAAACACGCTGCTGCTGTCCGCCGGAAAGCTCGCAGGGATAGGACTTTGCCTTCGCTTCCAGTCCCATTTTCCGCAAAAGCTCCATCGCTTTCTGCTCCGCGGCCGCCTTGTCCTGTTTGAGGACGCAGACCGGCGCCTCTGTAATATTCCGCAGCACCGTCATGTGCGGAAACAGGTTGAAATTCTGGAACACCAGACCGGTTTTCAAGCGGATCGTGCGCAGGACCTTTGCGTCCTTGTAGCCCTTTTCTGTGAGCATTTCGTCGCCGCAGACGGCAATGCTTCCGCCGTCCGCGTGTTCGAGCTGCGTCAGGCAGCGCAGGAGCGTGGATTTGCCGGAACCGGACGGCCCGATCACTGCGATGACCTCGCCCTGTCCGACTTCAAAGCTGATGTCGCGCAGTACCGGAAGATCACCAAAGCTTTTCTGCAAATTCTGCACTTCGAGCATTTTCGCCATTGTGATCCCTCCTTATTTGTAGTAGCTGAGCTTCTTTTCCACAAAACTGAACAGAAGCGTCAGCAGTGTCGCCATCACAAAGTAGAACACACCCGCCATGAACAGCGGCGTCAGCGAGCTGTAGGTCGTCATCTGCTTCTTGGCGATGTACATGATCTCCATATAGCCCATCGCATATGCAAGCGACGTGTCCTTGACGAGCGTGATGATCTCATTCGAGGACGCCGGGATCACGCGCTTGACGACCTGCGGGAGAATGATCCGGAAAAATGTCTGGATCCTCGAAAAACCAAGCATCCCGGCAGCTTCGTACTGCCCCTTCGGGATGGCTTCGATGCCGCCGCGGAAAATTTCCGCAAAGTAAGCCGCATAGTTCAACACAAACGCCAGCAGGATCATCCGGAACATATACACATCACCGGCATCGCCTTTGAGTTCCACATGATTCAGAAGATTCCGGAGAAATTCCGGACAATGCGCATTGCTGCGCAGCGTCGGGACAGAATAATACACAACGATGATCTGCAGCAGCAGTGGTGTGCCGCGCATGATGAGGATGTACAGCCTTGTGAGCCACGAAACAGGCTTGATGCGGCACATTTTCAGAAGTGCCACCACCATGCCCAAAGGGATCGCATACAACAGCGTGAAGCCAAACAACTTCAGCGTCGGTAAGAGGTATTGAAGCATCAATAAAAACAGATGCAGCGTTTCTTCGCCAGTCATGGGAATTACTCCTTTTACTACAGTATGGTGGTACTACAGTACAACATTACTATTATACCACAAAACAGCGCCCGATTGCAAGTGTTTTCGGGGATTTTTTGTATTTTCACCGAGATGCGCTGCGAACAAAGAAAAAATACCGAAAACCTAAGCGATTTCTGTCAATTTTTGTCATTCGCGCCAAAAAATCTGTCGGGGACTTTACAATGATCCAAAATTATGGTATGATATAATATGGCTCATAATGAGATGTGGGCTTTCACACTTGAATCGTGCTACGGTTTAGGTGGTGTCTGATTTCAGGAGGATTTATGATATGAAAAAGAATCGTATGCTTGCTGCATTTGCAGCGATGATGATGCTCGCGCTGACCGGATGCGCCGGCGGTAATTCCACACAGGGCAGCTCCGAGGCTTCCACTGCTGACACGGCTGCACAGAGCGAAGCTTCTGCGGAGTCTGCTGTGGATTCCAGCGCCGAGGCACCGGCCGGTGATGACGAATCCTTGCAGAAGGTTCTCGACAGCGGCGAATTTGTGCTGGGACTGGATGCATCCTTCCCGCCGATGGGATTCACGGACGAGGACAATAACATCATCGGTTTCGATATCGACGTGGCACAGGAGGTCTGTGATCGTCTGGGCGTGACGCTCGTGAAGCAGCCCATCGTCTGGGATGCGAAGGAGCAGGATCTCAACGCCGGCAAGATCGACTGCATCTGGAACGGTCTGTCCATCAACCCGAGCCGCGCCGAGGCAATGAACCTCTCCGATCCGTACATGGAGAACGAAATGATCTTCGTCGTTCCGGCTGACAGCGAGATCAAGTCCCTCGATGACCTGACCGACAAGACTATTGGCGTACAGCTTGGTTCGACTGCGGAGGAAATTCTGGAAGGCGCTGACTTCTATGATTCCATCCACGCCACCCCGCTGGAGGACAACGTTGAGGCACTGCGTCAGATGGAGCTGGGCTTCTCCGATGCGGTGTTCATGGATTCCGTGGTTGCCAATTACCTCATCACTTCCAACGGCAAGGATTTCCAGATCCTCGATGAAGGTCTGGAGAAGGAAGAATATGCGATCGGTTTCCGCAAGGGCGATCAGGCGCTGCGCGATGAAGTGCAGAAGACACTGTCTGAGATGAAGGCTGACGGCAAGCTTGGCGAGATCTCGACCAAGTGGTTCGGCAGCGATGTGACGACGGTGCAGTAATTTCCGGCTTATACAAGAAACTCCCGATAGATTCGCTCTATCGGGAGTTTCTTGTATTTCAGAGTCAACCGAAAATTTCCGGTGCAGTCATTTCCTCATCCTCCGCCACCTGAACACTGTCCGGCATCGAAGGGGCGTCCATCGACGACTGGGAATTGTCCGCAGCCGGAGCCGCTTCCGCCTGCGGTGCAGATTCGACTGCCGCCGCCGATGTGCCGCCACCGGTGGAGCAGATGTAAGTAAACTTCGGCGATTTCAGTCCCAGCACCTTGGTGAAAGGATAGCCGCGCACCGTGATCTGCCCGTCGATCACGACGCTGTTGACATAGCCGCCGTTGCCCTCGATGATCTGGATCCAGTTCTTCGGGTTGTCAGAAAGTGTGATATTGTACGCATTCTGGATGCGGCTGCGCACCTCATCAATGGTGAAATACGCCACACTCGCCCAGTGCGGATCATACTGCGAATCGTAGTCGCTCGTCACACTTCTCAGATACGGCAGATCTGCGCTGAATACGTCATAGCAGTTCGCCGTGATGCCGCCGCACGATGCATAGAACATCGTCAGGCAGTAATTATCCTTATAATACAGCGCCTCGCCCAGAACCGATGCACAGAGATCCACGATCTTCTGCGACGGATTCGGCTTGCCTCTCAGGTCGTGCGCGTCGTTGTTGTGATACTTCATGTAGGTGTAGATCGCAACCGCCTGTGCCTTGATGCATTCCGGCTCAAAGGATGGGCCGATCTCCAC
>JAFPXW010000341.1 GCA_017394565.1 Oscillospiraceae bacterium
ATTGGCATTTGCGGCTCGTGTCTTGCGTTTCTGCTTGATCTCGTACATGGACTGATCGGCTTTGTGCATCACCGCTTCAAAGTCCGTATTCGTCCGGAGCGTGGTGCGGCAGATGCCGATGCTGGCGGAAATGTCGTAGGGAAGCCCGGAACGTGCATTGTAATCCGCAAGATACTGTTCGATTTTTTCTGAAATGACTCTGCCGTCGTACTTTCCGGTAAAGACCGCGATCATCTCGTCGCCGCCGAACCGGACGCAGAGCGCCTGCGGCGGACAGGAGAATTTGAGTGCAGCCGCCACGGTCGCAATGGCACTGTCGCCGGCAGCGTGACCGTAATTGTCATTGATGGGCTTGAGGCCGTCAAGGTCGGACAGCAGCATGGTCAGCGGAAGGTTCTCGTTGCCGTGTTCCTGGCACAGTGCCTCAAAATCTTTATTGAAACTCAGACGATTGCAAAGGCCTGTCAGCGGATCGTAGCGGTACATGGCTTCGATCTGGCGAACCAGATGGCTCTGGTACTGGCGGTTGATGAAGCCGCCGATGCCGATGGACAGTGTGGTGACGATGTCCGGGATCTTGCTGTAATCCGTGATCTCATATTCCTGAAAATGGAAGCACAGATATCCCATCGGCACATTCATGAAGTCGAGTGCCGTGAAGATCAGCGGAAATCCCTTGTCCATGACCTCCTTGAGATGCGGGATCACATCCGAACGCTGCATCGGTGTCTGACGGAAGGGATTCTGATCCGTGTCGAAAAACAGGAGCATATCGTCATCGAAAGCCGCTGTGCGTTTCTCTCTGAAGTAATCCTTTGTGCAGTCCGTGCAGCTCATATTGATCAGGCAGCAAACATCCGTGAGGACATCACCGAACAGGGTATAGCCGCTTTCCTCGATGCTGGAAAACGACTGCATCCGTTCACACATATCGGACAGCGCACGGTTGTCATCCTGATAGCGGTAGAAGCGGTCATTGAAGCTGTGACGGTGGTCAAGGACCTGTGCATCGCGATTGCAGCCGCAGGAGCAATTGATCAGAAGATCCGGCGAAACGAGAAATTCATGCGCCGGCTTGCCGTCGATGGCTTCCATGACAGCTTCAAAAATCGATTTCGACATCCCCGATGTGCCGCACAGTGCGGACGTGATGGTGGGGTTAGAGAAATTGATCTCGTCGATGCCGTCAAATCCGGTGACGATGATGTCCTCCGGCACGCGCAGTCCATGCTCCTGGATCACGCTGCACACGTTGATCGCCATGATATCGTTCGCGCAGATGATCGCATCCGGGATGACCGGGCGCGAGAGGATCTCCGCCGTGGCCGCTTTGGCGGGCTTTGCCCAGAAATAGCCGTAGCTGACCATTGTTTCCTTGGAGTAGGGGATGCCGTATTCTTCTACAACGCGGTGGAACACCTCCATGCGTTCATCCGAGAACGGGTTGTCCGGGATGCCCGCCATGAAGTGCGGCCGCTGGATGTGGTGGACGTCAAACAGGTGCCGGACGATCTTCTCAAAGCTGTCTGCGTAATTGTAACGCACCTCAGAGCAGCCCTCATGCACGCCGTCAGCCAGGATCAGCGGAATGCCGCTGGAGAGGGCTTTTTCGATGATGGAATCCGCAACTCTGCGGCTTTTGATCTTCTCGTCCATCACGACGATGACATCAGAATGTTCGTAGTCGATCAGGTCGAAGACCGATGATTCGGCATTATATTCTTCTTCGTTCCAGTAGAGATCTACATTGATGCCGTAGATCCACAGACTGCATCCGTGGCTGGAAAGTAGTTTGTTGAGCTGCATGATGAAACGTGCATTTTCAAGGTCATGAAGTCGGGAAATGCATAGCGAAACGATATGCTTGCCATGGATCATTCAAGTTCACCTCCTACGGAATGTAAATCCTGCTGTCGCAACGAATGTTTTTTATAAGTAATATTATATCATAAACTCGCCGAAAAAGCAATAGATTTTCAGATTTTTTAGGCAAGGAATTGACAAATGGGTAAAAATGTGCTATACTGAGAGGAGAAAAAATGATCGGATTCACTTACGGGAGGTTTTTCATGCTGAAACTGCAACTGCTGTCGCTGTTTACTGCCGGAAGTCTGCTGCTGCATCCGCTGACTGCTGCCGCAGCAGACGCAGGAGAAACGGTCGCGCTGACACCGCCGGACAAGATGCCTGCCGTGGCCGGCGTGGTGTCACTGGTGTTTGACCGCGACCTGAACGGTACGATTTTTGAGATCTACCGCATCCAGCCGGAAGGCGAATTCCTGTATTACACCTACCGCGTCACACTTTGCGACGGACTGACGGTGGATTGTCCGCTGTGGGAAGGGGAGTATCGCCTTGTGCTGTCCTGCGTGTGCGGAGACAGCGCGGAACGCAGGGAGCGCCGCTGCCATTTCTCCATCAGCGATCCCGATAATGATCTGAGCTTTGACCAGAGCCATCTGATCTACGAGTTCCATGCGGATCCGGAAGCGGAGCTGGATACGTCCGACGGCACGGACTTTGTGAATGACCAGCGCACTCTGACGGCGGAATTCGACTATCACTTGGCACAGCCGGCATTTTTCCTCGGCGACCTCGACGGCGACCAGAACGCCAATGCAGCGGATGCGGCGCTGATCCTCATGGCGGCGGCAGAGGGCGGCGCCGGTGCCGCGACCGGTCTGACCTCGCTGGCAGAGGAGGAGGCCGACATCAATGGGGATCAGGTCATCAATTCCGTAGATGCCGCCGAGCTGCTTTTGTACGCTGCGGCGAATGCGGCGGGGAATTTCTCCGGAGATCTGCTGGATTACGTCCGCGCGGGCGCTGATCGTGCAGAAAATGCAACAGTGACTACAGAAATTGACAATTGACAGCCGCGGAAAGCTGTGCTATAATATCCGTGAACGTTTGCAAACGCCGCGCAAGGGGGCACATCATACCCTGTACTGCGCGGCGTTTATTGTATACTTTGGGAATCGCCCAATGATCAGCAGCAACAGGAGGAATAGAAGATGTATCCTTTTCAGAATCCGGAACTGACGCCGGCAGAACGTGTGCAGGATCTGCTGTCCCGTCTGACCATCGAAGAAAAGATCGGCTTGCTTGCAACGCACAATCTCCCCGTAGAACGCCTGGGCATCGGCGAGTGGTATGTCGGGCATGAGATCGCCAGAGGTCTGGTCAACCGCGAAGCCGAGAACCCGACCACGGTCTTTCCGCAGCCCATCGGCATGGCGGCAAGCTTTGACAAAGAGATGATGCGCGAGATCGGCAGAACTGCCGGCAGGGAAGCAAGAGCTTACAACAACGAACGGCCGCAGGGCGGACTGATGGTCTGGGGGCCGACCGTGGATCTCACACGCGATCCGCGCTGGGGCAGAAATGAGGAGTGCTACGGCGAGGATCCCTGCCTGACGGGTGCGATGGCGGCGGAATATACCCTCGGTCTGCGCGGCGACGGCAAGGTCTGGAACACCATCCCGACGCTCAAGCATTTCTGCGCGAACAATCACGAGGAAGAACGCGGCGTGGACAATGCCGATCTCGATCCGCGCCTCAGGCACGAGTACTACTACGCGGCATTCCGCACGCCCATCAGGGACGGCGGGGCACATTCGGTCATGACGGCTTACAATGAGATCTGCCATGCGCCGGCTGCCATGAATCACGACCTCCGGGATGTCCTGAAAAAAGACTGGGGGCTGGGCTTTGTCGTGACGGACGGTGCGGATTTCTCGCAGAATGTGACGGCGCACAAAACCTACACTTCTCATGCTATGGCGCTGAAGGCCTGTCTGAATGCCGGAACGGATACGATGACAGACGTGGACGGCTGCGTTCATGCGGCGGCAAGAAAGGCACTTGCGGACGGACTGATCACGGAAGCCGATCTTGACGAAGCCATCGGCAATCTGCTCGAAAGCCGCGTACTGCTGGGACATTTTGACGCAGAAAACCCGTTCTCGCACCTCACGCGCGAGGATGTGAATACCGATGCGGACAAGGCACTGAACCTCCGTGCGGCACGCGAGGGCATGGTACTGCTGAACAATTCGCAGGAACTCCTGCCACTCGATCCGCAGGCTTACCGGAAAATCGGTCTGTTCGGGCAGAATGCCGATGTGAACCTCATGGACTGGTACACCGGAACGTCCTCCTATCTCGTCAGCATCCGAAAAGCGCTGGAGGAACGCGGCTGTGAGGTCGTGTATGACATCGGCTGGGACATCGTGAAGCTGCAGGCACCGGACGGCAAATACATCTGCATCGGCGAGGACGATTGCCTGTATGCGGACGCGGACTTCGAGAATGCGGCGGAATTCTATTCCTGCGAGCACGACGATGACCTGAAATGGACGAATCTTCGTCATGTTCAAAGCGGACGCTTCCTGACGCTGGAGGGCGGTGTGCCGCATCTGGGCAAGACGGAGGTTTACGGATGGTACACGAGCGAGACTTTGCAGCAGCAGTATCCGGATCGTCTGACAGGCTGTGTGATCTCCGATTATCTCCACGGCAGTCAGCTCACACTTGATAAGAACGGCCGCGTGGTCTGCCGTCCGAAAGCAAGACCGGATGCATCCGTGATGTTCCTGATGGAGACGGTTTCCAATGGTCGGGAACGCATTTCGGAGCTTGCCAAGAGCTGTGATGCAGTCATTTACTG
>JAFPXW010000342.1 GCA_017394565.1 Oscillospiraceae bacterium
GACCGTGTCATCGAGATCTGGAACCTCGTATTCTCGCAGTTCGATTCCGACGGTGAGGGCCACTATGCCGAGATGAAGAGCAAGAACATCGACACCGGTATGGGCCTGGAGCGTCTGGCTTGCGTGATGCAGGGCGTGGACAACCTCTTTGAGGTTGATACCGTGCAGAATATCATGAAGCATATCTCCCGCATCGCAGATGTTCACTATCACGATAATGCGGATACGGACGTTTCCCTGCGTGTCATCACCGACCACATCCGTTCCACCACCTTCATGGTCGGCGACGGTGTGCTGCCGTCCAATGAGGGACGCGGCTATGTGCTTCGCCGTCTGCTCAGACGTGCGGCTCGTCACGGCAGAATGATCGGCATCAAGGGCACCTTCCTGCATGAGGTGTGCGATACCGTCATCGACGAGAACAAGTGCGCATATCCGGAACTGGAGGAGAAGCGTGCTTACATCAAGAAGATCATCAAGGTCGAGGAAGAAGCATTCGCAAAGACCATCGACCGCGGTCTGGAGCTGCTCTCCGAGATCATGGACAATGCATCCTCCAAGACACTCTCCGGTGAGGATGTCTTCAAGCTGGCGGATACCTACGGCTTCCCGTTCGACCTGACGGTCGAGATCGCGGCAGAGCGCGGCTTTGCTGTCGATGAGGAGGGCTACCGCGCACTGGTACAGAAGCAGCGCGAAACTGCAAAGGCTGACCACGCGGCAAAGGCTTCCAGCTCGTGGGCTGATAATTCCATCAAGCTCGACCTGCCGAAAACCAAGTTCGTTGGCTACACCGAGAACGAGATCGACTCCAAGATCCTCGCCATCCTCAAAAACGGCGAGCTTTCGGAAAGCCTGAATACCGGCGACGAGGCGGTCATCGTGCTGGATGTTTCCCCGTATTACGCAGAATCCGGCGGTCAGGTGTCTGACCACGGTAAGATGTTCACCGAGAACGGCTTCTTCCGCGTGACTTCCGTCACCAAGGACGAGGACGGGCATTATCTGCACTTCGGTACGATGAAGGAAGGTACTGTCGCTGTCGGTCAGACCGTCAAGGCGAAGTACTGCACCGGCTTCCGTCCGAAGGTCATGAGAAATCACACCGCGGCGCATCTGCTGCAGGCGGCGCTGCGTCAGGTTCTGGGCGACCATGTGCATCAGGCTGGTCAGCTCGTCAATGATAAGGCTTGCCGTTTCGACTTCAGCCATTTCTCCGCGATGACCACTGAGGAACTCGCCAAGGTCGAGAATCTCGTGAACCAGTGGATCCTGGAGGCAATTCCGGTCGAGGTCAACGAAATGCCCATCGACGAGGCAAGAAAGCTCGGCGCGATGGCACTCTTTGGCGAGAAGTACGGCGACATCGTCCGCGTTGTCAAGGCTGGTGACGTTTCTGTCGAGTTCTGCGGCGGTACACACGTTGCCAATACTGCCAATATCGGTCTGTTCCGCATCGTTTCCGAAAGTTCTGTTGCTTCCGGCGTGCGCAGAATCGAGGCTGTGACCGGTACAGGTGTCATCGAACTGCTCAATGCACAGCAGGCAACCATTCAGGAAGCTGCCAAGGCGCTCAAACTCGGCAATGCGTCCGAGCTTCCGGCAAAGTGCGCAGCCCTCACGGCGCAGCTTCGCGAAACCGAAAAGACCGTGGAATCCCTGCGTGCCAAGATGGCTGGCAGCGCGCTCGATGACGTGATGAAGAATGCCAAGGATGTGAACGGCGTTTCTGTCATCGGTACGGCAATCGAAGGCGCAAATGCCGATATGCTCCGCAAGATGGGCGATCAGATCAAGAGCAATGACGGTGCAGTCATTGCAGTTCTCGCAGGCGTTGGCGGCGAGAAGGGACAGCTCTACTGCGTAGTCACCAAGGCTGCACAGGCCAAGGGCGGCCATGCCGGCAATATCGTCAAGCAGGTGGCTGCACTCACCGGCGGTAAGGGCGGCGGTAAGCCCGATTCCGCAATGGCTGGTATCGGCGACCAGAGCAAGGTGAACGATGCACTGGCACAGCTGGATGCGGTTGTGGCTGAATTGATTCAATAAAAAACTGCGGTGCATAAGCAGGCAGCCAAAATCTGTGATTTGATGCTGAACGCTTATGCAGAGTGAAGTTCAGGAGGGACGGGCAGTCCCTCCTGCTCGCCCGTCAGGGCGAAAAATACCACACAAGGAGGAACATATTATGGCACTGGATAAAGATTGTCTGTTCTGCAAGATCATTGCAGGCGAAATTCCGTCCACAAAGGTTTACGAGGACGAGTTTGTTTACGCATTCAAGGACATTGAGCCGATCGCACCGGTTCATTACCTCTTTGTTCCCAAGACGCACATCTGCTGCGCCAAGAAGCTCGGCTCGGATGCCGATCACTCCATGTACGCTGCCAAGATCTTTGAGGCAATTTCTAAAGTTGCTGCTGACGAGAAGATCGAGAGCTTCCGCGTCATCAACAACTGCGGTGAGGATGCCGGTCAGAGCGTGATGCACGTGCATTTCCACATGGTGGCAGGCAAGAAGATGGGCTGGGGCGAACAGTCGCTCGGCTAAGGAGTTTTGGAACATGGCTGAATACTATGAAATGAAGATCGCCGGTCTTGACAGAAAGCTCAAGAAGTGCGCGGTCAATGATAAGCTCGACATTGCGGCGTTTATCATGTTCGGCGACGTGGAAGTCACCGTCGAGAGCGCAAAGCAGCTCCTGGCAAAAGCGCCGGAATTTGATGTGATCCTCACTGCCGAGAGCAAGGGCATTCCGCTGGCTTATGAGATGGCGCGTCAGAGTGGCAAAAATTACGTCGTTGCGCGGAAATCCGTCAAGCTGTATATGCAGGACGTGGTCTCCGTCAATGTGAAATCCATCACCACCGCCAATGAACAGGTGCTGCACCTTGACGGCGAAAAGGCGGCGCTCCTCAAGGGCCAGCGCGTGCTGATCGTCGATGACGTCATCAGCACCGGCGAATCCCTCAAGGCGCTCGAAACCCTGACGGAACGCGCCGGCGGTACCATTGCTGCCGAGGCGGCGGTTCTGGCCGAGGGCGATGCGGCACAGCGCGACGATATCATCTTCCTCGATCCGCTGCCGCTGTTCTTCAAGGATTGATGAAGCGTCCGGCACTTTGCATAGGATTTCCCTTTGTGCTGGGCTTGTCCCTGTCGGCGTATCTGGTGCCGGGGCTCTGGCTTGCGGCCGGGATCCTGGCGGCGGCAGGTGCCGCTGTCTGGCTGCGCAGGGATCTCTGGAAATACATTTTGCTCAGCACGCTGTCAGTCCTGATGGCGTGCTGCGTCTATTGGCACGCAGAATCGGTATTTTCGCGGCAGCTTTCGCACGCCGGCGAGACGAGCTTCACCGGCAGGATCGTGCAGACGGCGGCATACCAGAGCGGCTGGACGCGGTGCGATCTCGAAGGCACGTTCCCTGACGGGCAGCGTGCGCGTGTGGAGTGGCTGGTAAAGTTCGGCATCTACGGCATCGGCGACACTGTCACGCTGACCGGGAACGCGGAACCGATCGTGGGGAACGAGCTGTTCGATTCGCAGGCATTCGCGAAATCCCGCGGTGTTTCGCTGCATTTCGGGTTTGATGCGGAAGTGACGGACGTGCGGCGGCAGGAGCGCTTCTCGCTGCGGCGCGTGCTGGCCGACTGGCGCGGTGACATGACAGCCGCCATCCGCAGGCAGATGCGTCCGGAAACCGGCGCGATGCTCACCGGGATGCTGTTCGGCGACCGTTCCGGCCTCACACGCGCCGACCGGACGGTGCTGAACCGTACCGGGATCGGCCACGTTCTCGTGGTTTCGGGCTTGCATCTGGATTTTCTGGCGATGGCGGCGGAGGTCGTCCTCCGGAAATGCCGCGTCGGCAGAAAGACGGAATTTGCCGTAATGACAGTGCTTTGTGTCCTGTTTGTGCTGCTGGCAGGGGAGACCATCCCGGTCAGACGTGCGTGCATCATGATCCTCATCCGGCAAAGCGGACGTGTGGTCTTCCGGATGGCGGATGCCCTGAATTCGCTGAGTATCGCGGTCTTTCTGATCGGCGTGAGTGATCCCTTTGCCGTATTCAGCGGCAGCTTCTGGATGACCGTCGCGGCGACGTTCGGCATCGCGGCACTGGGGCCGTTCATGACGCGCGAAATGCCGCAGGATACGGTGCTGCAAACGGCGCTGGCGGATCTGGCTTGCGGATGCTGGGCATTTGCGGCGATGCTGCCGGTGCAGGCGGTGATTTTCCGCGAAGTTTCGCTCATCACGCCCATCAGCAACACGTTCCTGCTGCCCATCTGCGTGGGCTCCATGGTATGCGGCGTTCTGGCAGCCGCAACCGGCGGAAACGGCGCAGTTCCGGCGTTCTTCTTTGGCGGTGCGGATGTGCTGAATGGCTGGGTGCTGCGGATCTCGCACGCAGTCAGCGATCTTTCGTGGACGCACGCGGCGACCGGAAGCCGCATCCTGCTGTTCGCCCTCCTGTCGGGGGCGCTGGCGGTGATTCTGGTGTTTGCGATGACGAGGAGCCGGAAATTCGCGGCATTTGCGACAGCCGGCGTTCTGCTGGTGACATTCGCATCGTGCCGCACTGAGGAACTGCTGCACGATGGCGAGATCCGTGTTGCCATGTTTGGCGCAGAATCGACCGGGCTCCTCGCGGTCACGAATGGCGAAGATGCTGTTTTGGTCGATCTGTCAGGAGAAACGGGACTTCCGGCTTATGCAGAGGCGTACTTGCAGGAGGAAGGCATCGGCAAGGTCGAGGCGCTGTGCCTGTTTCGGCCGCGCCAGAGGAGCGTGCAGCAGTATGAGGCGTATCTGGCGGAATTTGCGCCGGATGTGGTCAGAATCCCTGAAACAGCGCCGGATCTGACGGCGTTCGGGCAGAAGGCCGGGCGCTTCGGGAACACGGAGCTTTTGTTTCATGGAACGAGAATTACATTCGGTACAGACGAAATTTACGTGATGTACCGGAATCAACAGTTTGTATTCGGACAGGACAATGCCGGAACCGGGGAGGGCAGCTGCGAGCTGACCTTTGCACCGAACGGAAAATGCCGGATCAGGAGGCTTTATGGCGAGAATTGATACCAGGAAGCTGGCCGACCAGCTCAAGGCCGGGCAGTTTTCCAATCTGTACTATTTCTACGGATCGGATACGATGCAGGTCGAGACCTGTGTCAAGCGCGTGCTGCGTGCGGTCACGGGCGGCGACGAAACGGCTGTCACCAAACTCGACGGCACCGACCTCGACGTCAGCCTGCTGGCGGATGAGGCGGAAATGTGTCCGATGTTTGCCGATCACAACTGCATCTGGGTGCATGACCTCAATATGGATGCCGTGCGCGAGGACGTTCGCAAGGCTGTGATGGAAGTCCTCAAAAACGTCGCAGAACAGACCGTTCTCGTGTTTGACGTGACCGGATTTGACATTTTCGGCGGAAAGACCGGCAAGAATAAAAAGCCCACTGACAAGAACCGCAAGGTCATCGACTACATCGAAAAGCACGGAACGACGTGCCTTTGCGAGCCGAAGAACCAGAGCCAGCTTGCCGGCGACATCATCGCGCTCGCCAAAAAGCACGGCTGTCCGATGGATCGCCCGGCGGCGATGAAGCTTGCGGAGCTTTGCGGCTGCCAGACGCTGCTCGTCATGCAGGAAATGGGCAAGCTTTGCGCATTTGCGGACGGGCAGGAAATTACCGAGGCGATGGTGCGCGATATGGTCGCACCACAGCTGGAAACGACGGTGTATATGCTCACGGGCGCAGTGCTGGGGCACCGTTCGGCAGACGCGATGCGGGCGGTCAGCGACTTGCTTGCGATGCGCGTGGAGATGCCGTATCTGATGGCGACGGTCGCCGGCAGCATGATCGAGGTCCAGCGTGCGTGCGCCGCAAGACAGGCGGGCAAGCGCGTGGAGGACGTGATGCATGATTTCGGGTACCGGTTCAGCTTCATCGTCGAGAATGCGTTCCGGACGAGCATGGGCGAGACCAATGCCCATATCGCCAAGTGCCTGGAGCTTCTCTGCAATGCCGAAAAACGCCTGCATTCCGGTGCAGTTGATGAACGGGTGCTGTTTGAGAAGACCATCGTGGAGATGCTGGCACGGTAACAGATGCACCCAATTTCTCCAAAAACCGGAGGTGAACCCAATGCTCCATATCAGGCAAGCCATCATCGTCGAGGGAAAGTACGACAAGATCAAGCTTTCCTCCATCGTCAAGGCTGTCATTCTCCAGACTAACGGCTTCGGGATCTTCAAGGACACGGAGCTTCTCGAACTCATCCGCTATTACGCGAAAACGACCGGCATCCTCATCCTCACCGACTCCGACCGCGCCGGCTTCCGCATCCGCAGTTACCTCAAGGGCGCGATCCCGGAGGGCGATATCCGCAATATCTACATTCCTGACGTGTTCGGCAAGGAGAAGCGCAAGGTTAAGCCATCCGCAGAGGGCAAGCTGGGCGTGGAGGGCATGGACGCGGATGTGCTGCGTGAAGCCTTCCGCAAGGCCGGCGTGCTGACAGAGGACAAGCCTGCCGGCGATCCCATCACCAAAACGGATCTCTACCTCGCCGGGTTGTCCGGTACGCCGGACTGCTCCGACCGCAGACGTGCCTTGCAGACGCAGCTCGGTCTGCCGTCCGGTCTTTCGGCGGCTTCCTTTCTGGAGGTGCTCAATTCCATGATGGGACGCGAGGAATTTCTCACGATGATGGAACAAAGAGAGGATTAAAGCCTATGTATCTGGCTTCTTTTACCTTCACGGTCGCAGTTCTGCCGGTGCTGCTGCTGTGCTATTACTTCATTCCGGCGAAAGGAAAAACGGCATTTCTGCTCGTTTGCAGCTTCCTCATCTATGCCTGGGGCGCGCCTGTCAGGGCACTGTATCTGCTCGCGTACTTAGGGTTTGATTACGGGATGGGACTGCTGCTCGAATTCGCCCGGCCGCATCGCACGACAAGTACGTTTCTGCTGGGCGGCTCTGCGGTCCTGCAGGTCGCGGTCATGACGACTGTGCGGGAATTTGCCGCAGCCGGCGGCCTGCTGTTTCCGTTCGGCATCGCCATCTATACGCTGCAGGGACTCGGCTACCTCATCGGCATCTACCGCGGCAGACACCCGGCAAGCAGGAATTTCCTGCATCTGGCGCTGTATCTGTCCTTCTTTCCGATGCTGTATGCAGGCCCCGTCGTCAATTATCTCGAATTTAACGAGCAGATGCAGAAACGGCAGTGCAATATCATCTGCCTGAGTGAGGGACTGGCGCTCTTTATCCAGGGGCTTGCAGAAAAGGTCGTGCTGGCGGATACATTCGGGTATATGTTCCGCGAACTCCGGGCGGCCGGTTCGCTGAGTATGCTGACGGCGTGGCTGATGACCATTTCGTTTGCGATGTACCTGTATTTTGAACTGCTGGGCTACTCGGAAATGGCGAGAGGTCTGGGAAAGGCGTTCGGCTTTGACCTGCCGAAAAACTTCAATCACCCGTTCTTTACGCCGAGCATCACGTCGTTCATGCAGAGCTGGAATATCACGCTGCTGCTGTGGTTTCAGACGAATTTCCGGCATTTTCTCTTTGGCAAGGTCGAGAAGAAATGGCAGAAATACGCGGTCATCATCCTTACCTGGGTATTCATCGGCGGCTTTTACGGGATGCGTGTGCAGTTCTTGCTGTGGGGGCTGGCGATCGGCGTTCTGGTGACCATCGAGCAGCTCGTCATTGCGCCGCTGCTCAATCAGCGCTACTTGCTCGGCATGATCTATACCGCACTGCTGATGCAGTTCGTGTGGGTGCTGTTTTTTGCGGAAAATCTCACGGAGGTCGGCTATGTCTGGAGAACCATGCTGGGCTTCGGCAGCGGCATCGCGGATCAGAACGGTCTGTATTTCTTCACGTCGTACATCGCGCTGATCCTGCTGGGGCTGTATGTGGCAACGGATCTGTTCCGGAATATCTCAGACCGTATCGGAACAACGGCATTCGGCAGGGCAGTGGATCGGCTGAAGCCCATCTGGCACGGGCTTCTGATGATCTTCTGCCTGGCGTCGATGCTGTACGGCGAACGTGCCGCCGGACTCTGGCTGCTGCTTTGATCGGAGGGAACGATGAAAGAACATAAACGACACCACCAGATGGTGGTGACCATTGCGGCGGTCTATCTCGTCGTTCTGATCGGGACGATCGTCAATATCGTGCGCAGCGGCGTGACATGGCCGGAACAGGCCGATCTGACAAACGGGACATGGGCGCAGGCGGTCGAGGAGCAACTCACGGAGCATCTCGGATTTCACGACAGCCTGTTTCGCATCAAGAGCCGGACGGACTTGTTTTTCGGTGAAAAGATGGTGCAGGGTGTTTACGTCACGGACGATATGCTCCTCGAAAAGCTGTACCCGGTCGATGCGTCGCCGGAACAGATGGCAGAGGCGCCGAACCGGTTCTTTGAGCAGACGGGGGTGCCGACCTTTCTGATGCTGGTGCCGTCGGCGTCGGCGATCTATGAGGAACGGCTGCCGGCGAATGCTGTCAATGCCGAACAGAAGGAGCTGATCCGCGAGACCTACGCCGCAACTGCGAACGGTGTGCGGTGTCTGGATGCCTATCAGGCATTGGCTGCCCTGAAAAACGAGTATATTTACTACCGGACGGATACGCACTGGACCTGCTACGGGGCGTATGCGGCCTACAAGAACGCCATCCAGAAAATGGGTTTTTCGGCGGTGCCGTATCAGCGGTATGTCATTTCGCACCTGACGCCGGACTTTCGCGGAGATCTGTACGAGCGCACGCTGTATGGCGGTGTGAAGCCGGATATGCTGGATTACTACATCTATGAGCAAGGCGGCGCTGTGACGTCCGTGAAGGCTTACGATGCGGACGGCACGGAGCATGACCGCGGCAGCACGCTTTACGATATGCAGATGCTCCGGACGGACGATAAATACCGGTTCTATCTCGGAGCGCCCTGCGCGAAGCTGGTGATCCGGACAAATGTCGAAAGCGGCAAGCGGCTGCTGCTGTTCAAGGATGATTTTGCGGACTGCATGGTGCCGTTCCTGCTCCAGCACTACAGTGAGATCTGCGTGGTGGATCTCGGCTGCATCGAGGACATCTCGGCGGTCGATACGGACGGGTATTCGCAGGCACTCTTTCTGTGCAGCGTCGGGAACTGGGACAAACAGTAAAAAAACCCCCTCTGTGAAGCACTCACAGAGGGGATGATTTATTGCGATATTACTGGAAGATCTTATCAAAATCCTGCTTGAGCTTTTCCTCGGTCGCCAGGGCAGCGTCCATGGTTTCACCGACAGCGGTGTAGTAGCACTTGATCTTCGGCTCGGTACCGGACGGGCGAATCACAACCTTGGCACCTTCCGCAAGGTCAAATACGAGGACATTGGACTTCGGCAGGGTGATCGCCGTAGTTGCACCGGTCTCCTTGTTGGTGGTGGTGCTTGTCTGGTAGTCGGATACGGAAACGACCTTCAGACCGCCGATCGCCTGCGGCTGCTCGGTACGCAGAGAAGTCATCAGTTCGTTCATCTTCTTCATGCCGCTTTCGCCCTCGAAGGCAAAGCTCTGGAGAGAATGATGGAATACGCCGTACTTCTTGTACAGATTCTCACGCGCCTGCAGCAGGGAAATGCCCTTGGTGCGGTAGTAAGCTGCCATCTCGCAGATGAGCATGGATGCCACAACAGCGTCCTTGTCGCGGACATAGGTACCTGCCAGGTAGCCGTAGCTTTCCTCAAAGCCGAATACATAGCGGTTTTCCTCGCCCTTTGCTTCCAGCAGGCCGATCTGCTCACCGATGAACTTGAAGCCCGTGAGGACCTCGATCATTTCCAGACCGTAGTTCTTGGCAATGGCTGCGATCAGGTCGGTGGTCACGATGGTCTTGATGACGATGGGGTTCTTCGGCATGGTGCCGTTTGCCACACGCTGCGAGCAGATGTACTCGGTCAGCAGTGCGCCGACCTCGTTACCGGTGAACAGTGCGTAATCATCGCCGTCCGGAACTGCGATGCCCACACGGTCAGCGTCCGGATCGGTCGCCAGCAGCAGGTCAGGCTTGACCTCGTCGCAGTACTTCAGACCGAGCTGGAGCGCCTCGCGGATCTCCGGGTTCGGATACGGGCAGGTCGGGAAGTTGCCGTCGGGGTTCTCCTGCTCCTTGACAACGGTGACATCCTGGATGCCGATACGGGAGAGGATCTCGCGGACAGGCTTGTTGCCGGTGCCGTTGAGAGGCGTGTAAACGATCTTCAGACCGCTTTCTGCGCAGAGCTTGGTGTTGATGCCCTGGGCGAGAACGTTCTGGTAGTATTCCTCAATGACAGACTGCTCGATGAATTTGACCATGCCGTCCTTGACAGCAGCATCGAAATCCGTCGTCTTGACGTCATGGAACATATCGAGAGAGTTGATCTCATTGATGACAGCCTCCGCCACCTCGAGCGTGATCTGGCAGCCGTCAGCACCGTAGGCCTTATAACCATTATACTTTGCAGGGTTGTGGGAAGCTGTGACCATGATGCCGGCACTGCAGCCCAGCGCACGGACAGCCCAGCTCAGGCAGGGGGTAGGCATGAGTTCGGTATAAATGTGTACCTGGATGCCATTGGCTGCGAGGACGGAAGCGGCAGCCTTAGCAAACACGTCAGACTTGTTGCGGCTGTCGAAGGAGATGGCTACGCTCGGCTGCGCAAAGGACTTCTTGACATAGTTCGCAAGTCCCTGCGTTGCACGGCGAACCGTATAAACGTTCATGCGGTTGGTACCGGCACCGAGAACACCGCGCAGACCAACGGTACCGAATTCCAGGTCGCGGTAGAAGCGGTCGCGGATCTCCGTCTCGTTACCCTTGACTGACTCCAGCTCAGACTGAAGATCGGGATCGTCAGTAGCCGACTGACACCACACATTGTATAAATCCATCACAGACATTGCAAAAACCTCCTGATTGATATTACATGGCTCTCCATGCGTCAAAGCAAACTCTATGCAATAATCATATATATTATAACATATCTAAAGAAATTTGAAAAGGGGGTAAATGGAATTTTTTGAAATTTTTCACATCTTTTTCAGAATCGTGGATTTTTGTGCTTTGATTTATATATTGTATACAAAGGGAAACAGGCGGTGCAGATAGTATAAAACTGCTGAAAAAATACGCAGAGTAAATATACACAAAAATGATATAAAACATTTGGAATTCTTTGTAATCAAAAAGAGTTGACAAACGCGAAAAGACGTGGTATAATAATAAAGCTGTCGGACGAGAGAGCGAGAGCTTGAAGGTCTGAAAAGCGCCGTATCTTGGGAAAAGTAAATAGTCGAAACGAAGAATTTTGAGAGAGTTATCAAGTAACGGATTCGAGATTTCCGGAAAAATCCGAAAAAGGAAATGAAAGAAATTTTGAAAAAGCACTTGACAAACATCCTAAAAAGTGGTATAATAAATAAGTTCGCTGCCAAGCCGAACGGGAGTTTGGAGCTGGCGGAGGATAAGAAAAACCACTGAGTCAGGCAAGAGAACATTTCAAAGAAATTTGAAAAACCTCTTGACAAAAACCTCAAAATGTGGTATAGTAGAAAAGCTTGTGACCTGATCGAGAGATTACAGAGTGCAAGAGATTCTAAAAACCGCATCAAGAGGAAA
>JAFPXW010000025.1 GCA_017394565.1 Oscillospiraceae bacterium
ACGTAAAATTATAAAAATTGATTTCCGTGACTTGCGGATCAGCCGCCGATGACAAGCTTGGCGAGTTTGTTGTAGCAGAGCAGAGAGATGAGGATGAAGATGATCTCGCAGATGCAGACCTTGATCTGGAGTCCGAGCGTCAGGACAAACAGCTGCAAATCCAGGTCGAAGGTCGAAAAGCCGATGGTATATTCCTTACCGAGCCACTCGATCCCCGGCAGACCGGCGGCAAGCTCGCCGATAAAATTGCCGAGAAAAACCGAGATCATGATCAGCGTAAACATAAGCAAACCTTTTTTCATGTTGTGCATCTCCTTTTTATGTATGGTAGGAAGTTTGGGAGCGTGTGCAGCACGCTCAGCTTGTCAAAAAACGTTTTCCGGGGGCTGCGCCCGGATCCTTACGGGTTTCCCTTTTTCTGACAGCCTGATCGCATCAGAGGCCGCTTGAGCCGAAGCCGCCTTCGCCGCGTTCGGTCTCGTCAACGCTCAGCGTTTCCACGATCTCCGGGAAATAGACCGGCACCGCCACAAGCTGCGCCACGCGCATCCCGTGTTCGATCGTGAAGGGCGTGCGCGAAATATTGTGCAGCGGCACGAACCACTCGCCGCGGTAATCCGTATCCACCACGCCGACGGCATTCGCCAGCGTGATGCCGTGCTTCGAGGAAAGCCCGGAGCGCGGAAAGATCATCAGCGCCATATCGCACGCATCCGGCTGGCATTTCAGCCCCAGCGGGATCATGACCGTTTCGCCGGGATGGATCGTCACCGGCGTATCCAGGCACGCGCAGAGATCCGCGCCGGCGCTCTGTGCGGTCGCACGAACCGGCAGCTGTGCGTTCGGGTGTACCTTCTGAAAATGCAGCTTCATAGCAAGCCTCCCTTTTCGTAAAGTCCGGAAGTCCGCGCTTTCGGTGCAGTTCCCTGTCCCGTGCGGTAAGCGTCCAGAACTGCGCTCACCTGCGAGGGGACTTCATCCGTGAAATACAGATCCAGCGCATCCAGCGGCAGGTGCTTCCCGGCAAGCCATAGCAGCTCGGAATTCATGAGTTCCTGGTAGGTTCCGCTGCACAGCAGAGGGAATTTTCTGCCGGTGCGGTCGGTGAGGAAGCAATTGCGTTTCCGGCAGCCGTCCTGTGACCGGATCGGACAGACGCGGTACAGCATCATCGGCAGCCGGCCGTAGACCATCGCACCGACGGGCAGCACCTTCGCCAGATCCGCGATGCGCGGCATCCGCAGCTCGATGGAAGCCGTCACATCCTGCAAGCCCTGCTCCTTCAGCGTCAGCGCCGTCAGGCGGTTGGCAACATTCAGCCCGAAGCCGCCGTGCAGCGTCATGCCGGATTCCCTGCCGATGCGAAGATCGGCGATATTGTGGCAGATGAGGTGAGAAAAGCCCCTATCGTGCAGATCCGACAGCTTTTTGCGATAAGCGTCCTCATCCTCTATGATGCGCGGTGCTTCGAGATAAATCGACTCCGACGGCTCGCACTGTGCCGCCATGGACAGCGGGATGCAGACGATCTCGCCCGTCTGCCATGCGGCATCGAGCTGCCCTTTCGTGCGGACGTGCAGCCGGAAGCTCCGGTTCTGCTCCGGGATGCGCAGCGCCGGGATCTCAGCAAGCTGCTCGCGCACGCGGCACACCGGTGTATGGGATGCGATGCGTTTCTGATCCATTTGCACGACCGCCTCGCGGCGCATGGAGTTGCACTGCGCTGACGAGAGAAACAAGCCGTCGGGGTTGTCCAGCTTCACCTCGCCGCAGGTGTAGATCGTGCCGCCGAGCTTCTGCATACTCTTGGCGAGCACGTCCTGCGTGAGGGGATGTTTCTTCGGGATCTCCGGCATTTCGCCGCTGATGGAAATTTCCATCCCCTTGCTGTCGGAAACGGTCAGCAAGGCTGTCTGTCCGGCTTTCAGATGCAGGTCAAAATCAAGCGTTTCCACCGTGCGCGGCTTTTCGTAAAGCGCTGCTAACGGCTGCAAGACCTGCTGTCCGGCAAGGACATCTTCCTTCCGGCGGAATCCGAACATCTCGTTCTTACGGCCTGTGAAATAGCCGTCCGTGAAACCGTTTCGCGAGAAGACCGCCTGCAGGGTGTCCAGATCCGGCTGTTCCCCGTCAAGCGCCATGCGCAGCGCCGTGACCGCGGCAGCGACGTATTCCGGGCGCTTCATGCGTCCCTCGATCTTGAACGAGTCAATGCCGATCTCACGCAGTTCTGCGACTTTTTCGACAAGGCTCAGGTCCTTGAGGGAGAGTGCGGCAGGGTTCCTGCCCTCCGGTGTATGCCACGGCAGCCGGCAAGCCTGTGCGCACGCGCCGCGGTTGGCGCTGCGTCCGCCGACAATTGCCGAAAAGCTGCACTGTCCGGAAACCGACATACACAGCGCCCCGTGTACAAAGGCCTCCACCTCGACCGGCAGCTTACAGAGGGCGGCGAGGTCGCGCTTCGACATTTCACGCGCCGCCACAACGCGGCTGCAGCCGAGCGCCATCGCTTCCCTCGCGCCGGACGGCGAGTGAATGCTCATCTGCGTCGATGCGTGGATCTCCATATCCGGCAGGATCTCACGGATCGCACGGACGGCGCCCAGATCCTGCACGATGCAGGCATCTACGAGCGTGCCGACGGTTTGCAGATAGCGCTGAAAATCCGGCAATTCCGTGTCGGTCATGAGGGTATTCACCGCAAGGTGAAGCTTCACGCCGTACAGCCGGCAGAGGTTCGACGCCTGTGCAAGCTGCGCCGGATCGAAATTCGTCGCCGAGCTTCTCGCCGAATAGGACGTGCCGCCGACATACACGGCATCTGCACCGCAGCGGATCGCCGCGATGAGGGTTTCCATGCTGCCGGCAGGTGCTAAGATCTCCGGTCTTGCCATCAGAGGGACTCGCCGAGCTTCTTGAGCTTGATGGTGTTCTCAAGCTGCGCGATCTTGGACTTGAGCGATTCGACCTCCTTGAGGGCGGCGTCGCGTTCGATCCGCGCACGGCCGGCGTCGTCCACGTAGTCCTTGGTCTTGTCGGACGTTGTGTCCAGCTGCGCTCTCATGTGATTGAGGTCGTCCATCGCGGAAAGCGCTGCCATGATCGCAGCGGTGTACTGGGATGCGCCCTTGTCCATATTGCCCTTGATCTCGTTTTCAAGCTGACGCGCGAGATTGTAAACGTAATTCGGTGCCTCCTCTGTCTGGAGCGTGTAATCCTTGCCCAGGATCACGACCTTGACTTTGTTCATCATGTTCAGAGTTCCTCTCTTTCTATGTAGTGACTGGCTATTCTCAGAAATACCGGATGAGCGAAACGACCTTGCCGAGGATCTCGACTTCATCTACGATGATCGGCTCCATTTCGTCATTTTCCGGTTGCAGGCGGTAGTGGCCGTCCTCCTTGTAGAAGGTCTTGACGGTCGCTTCGCTGCGCTCCACGAGGGCAACGACGACCTCGCCATTCTCCGCAACGGGTGTCTGCTCCACGATGACGATGTCGCCGTCGAGGATGCCGATATTGATCATGCTCTCGCCGCGCACGCGCAGGGCAAAGAGCGTTCCTTCGTAAGCTTTGGTCGGGTAAAAATCCACATAATCCGTGACATTCTCGATCGCCGTGATGGGCATTCCGGCAGCGACCGTGCCGACCAGCGGGATGCCGGCGGTCTCCGCATCCGAACCGTCCGCGATCACGATCGCGCGGTTCTTGCCGGAGGCCATGCGGATGCGGCCCTCGCTCTCGAGGCGATGCAGGTAGCGATGCACGGTGGAGGTGGATCGGATGCCCACGCCGTCGCAGATCTCGCGGACGGACGGGGACATATTTTCACTTGCAATGAAGTCCTTGATAAACGTGAAAACCTCATCAGCTCTCTGCGCACTCATAGGATCATCCTCCCTTCATGCGTTCGAGGATCATGTTTGCAACTTTATTCACATCGCCGCAGCCCATCGTCAGCACGAGGTCGCCGTCCTTCGCATGATCCAGCACCCACTGGCAGACATCGTCGAAATTCCGGTACTTTCGCTCGTCGGTGTATTCTGCGGTCTCGTCCTGCGGGAAGTACACGGCATTCTTCGTGATCTGTGCAAGATGGCGGGTATAGATGCCGTAGGTGTTCTTCTCGCGCGAACCCATGATGTCCGTCAGCACCGCAATATCGGCAATTTCCAGCGCATCGCGGAATTCCTCCAGATGCTGTGCGGTACGCGAGAAGGTGAACGGCTGAAAGACCGCGATCACGCGCTTGTAATCCATGCCCTTGGCGGCCTTCAGGGTGGCGGTCAGCTCCGTCGGGTGGTGTGCGTAGTCATCCGCGACCGTGATGCCGTTGACCACGCCCTTGACCTCGAAGCGTCTGCCGGCGCCGCGGAATGCCTCCAGTCCCTTGCGGATCTGGTCGAAGTCCAGTCCCAGGCCGTCACAGGCGGCAACGGCTGCCAGTGCATTGAGGACATTGTGCTCGCCGGGGACTTGCAGGGTGATGCGTCCCATGGTTTCGCCGTTTTTGAGGACGGTGAATGCCGTGCGCGAACCGGAGAGATGCGCGATCTCCGTGCCGCGATAATTCACGCCCTCGCCGCATCCGAAGGAGATCAGCTCCTTGCCGGTGATGCCCTCGACCGCCTTCAGGGTGTTGGCATCGTCACCGTTGTAGATGACGGCCTTCGACGCCATCGAGCCGAAGGTATGGAACGACTTGATGACATTTTCCAGCGTCCCGAAATAATCCAGATGGTCGGCATCCACATTCAGGATGACGGCGGTATCCGGCTCCAGCTTGAGGTAGTGATCCATGAACTCGCAGGACTCGCAGACGAAGATCTCGCTCGAACCCACGCAGCCGCTGCCGTGGATCGCCGGAAGCTTGCCGCCGATGACTGCCGACAGGTCGATGCCGGCTTCCACAAGGATCTGCGCCAGCATGGAGGTCGTCGTGGTCTTGCCGTGCGTGCCGGATACGCAGACCGCATCCGCAAACCAGCCGGAAATGATGCCCAGCAATTCGCTGCGCTCCAGCACCGGAACGCCGGAAGCTTTGGCGGCGATCAGCTCCGGATTGTCCGCCATGATCGCTGCGGTGTGAACAATTAAGTCCGCGCCTTCGATGTTTTCTGCGCGCTGACCAAGGGGCTTGACCTCGATGCCCATATTGCGGACAGCCTGCAATGTCTCCGTTTCGTTGTTGTCAGAACCAGTCAGGCAATAGCCCTTCGCATGGAGGATCTGCGCCAGCGGATACATCCCCGATCCGCCGATGCCGATGAAATGAATGTGCTTCTTTCCTTCCAAAATGGATTTGTTCATAAAATACACCTTACCTCTTAATAGTTTATTCACATATTTCAATTATACTATAGGATATACCGTGCTGTACGCTGGGTATACTTGACGTCAGGTCAGCGTGTGCATCAGCTTCCTGCAAATAGAGAAGGAAGCGGACGCCCTGACGGCACTGTTTCCCTGTCTGCGTATCCCTTGCCGGGATGCTGTACAGTGCGCAAACAAGGAGGTTTAATAAACATGGAAATCACAGACATCAAAATTCGCAAGATCATCACAGAAGGCCGTCTGCGTGCGGTCGTATCCATCACCATCGACCATATGCTGGCCGTTCACGACATCAAGGTCGTTCAGGGCGACGAGCGCCTGTTTATCGCGATGCCGAGCCGAAAGGACGAGAACGGCGTGTTCCGCGATATCGTCCATCCGATCATGCCGGAGAGCCGAAAAATGATCGAGGAGAGCATCCTGGATGCTTACCAGAAGCACCTGGCTCTCATAGAGGTGGAGGCGCAGGAAGCCGCTGCTCTGTCTGCTGCAGCCAATGACGCTGCTGCTGCTGAAGCGTAAGCTTTTTTTACAACATTCCAAGGAACGGTTGGGGGACCGTTCCTTATTTTTTTGTCTGTCGTCCGGGAATTCAGGGAATTTACATTCCCTTTGCGGCGCGGATCGCTGCGTATTTCAGGATCGCGACCTGTGTCTTGGAATCCGGGATCTCGTCGCGCAGCACGCGCTCGACCATCTCGTCAAACGGCACGCGCTCGACATCGAGGAATTCCTCCTCGTCCAGCTTCTGCTTGCCAAAATGCAGCCCCTGCGCCAGATAGAACCGGATGATCTCGGTGTTGTACGCCGGTGTCGGGTACAGCTTGCCGAGGTAGGTGAAGCTGTCCGCGGTGCAGCCGCATTCCTCCAGAAGCTCGCGCTTGCCGCATTCCTCCGGATCTTCGCCGTATTCGAGCTTTCCGGCGGGCAGCTCGACCGTGACCTCGCGGTACGGATAGCGGAACTGGCGCACGATCAGGAGTTCGTCCCTGTCCGTCAGTGCCAGCACGCACACGCCGCCGGGATGACGAACGACCTCGCGCGGCGCTTCCGTTCCGTCCTCCAGACGGACCATGTCACGTTCCACGCGGATGATCTTGCCATCGTACAGCAGCTCGCTGCTGAGGGTGGTCTCATTCAGATGTGCCATGTTTTCCATCTCCTTTCGCAGCCGTGGGCTGCATCTCTCTTTGCAGATATGCGGTATAGGCCCTCGCGGCACGGATGCCGTCGGAAGGCTGATAGTCATAGCTGTGAACGTGCGTGCTGAGGGAGCCGCGTGTGAGGGACTTGCCCAGCGCCAGATACAGCGCCAGCAGCACAGCGCCTGCCAGCGTCAGCACAATGCCGCCGGTCAGACCGGGCAGCCGGTAGCGGAACGTGATGTGATCCTCGCCGGCGCCGCAGCGGATCGCCATGAAGCCGTTGTCCACCTTCTCGATCTCCACGGGCTCGCCGTTGACGTATGCCGTCCAGCCGGATTCGTAGGGCACGCTGAAAAAGACCATTTTGTCGCGCTCCAGCGTGATATCCGCGTCAAATCCCCCGGCGTCGTAGGTGAAATTCCGGCAGCACTCCGCCTGGTGCTTCTCACATTCCAGGAGGTACTGTTCTTTCGGGATGCTGGCGGATTCGGTTTCTGACAGATTTTCGAGGATGTCGCTGTATTTTGCCGCCTGCTCCTCGTCCATCACGAGCGAACGGATCAGGACGCGCTCCTTCGCGGCATCGGTCTTGTTCTCGAGGGCTTCGTTCGTGACATAGTAATCATATGTAAAGCCCATCGGGATGTAGTATTCATTGCGGTACACGCGGAAGCCGTTTTCCTCACGGTCAAAGACGAAGCCGACAAGTTCCGGTTCCTCCATGTCGTCCTTGATCTCCTGAAAATAGTACTTCACCGAGAACAGTCCGCGCAGCGTATAGGAGGAAACCTCCGCACGCGATGCGACATCGCGGGTGATGCCGATGCTCTCGTAGAACTCCATGATCGACGGCGACACCACGCTCTGGAAGCAGCGCATCGAGGACAATCCCCAGAACATCGGGTAATTATCGACATTCTCCGAGATGTCCACGCGGAAGTAATCCGCCTCGTCATTCTCATAAGAGACCGAGAGATGTTCCCTGCCGTCGATGGCCTTGCGGATGTACTGGTCGCCGTCCACGCCGATATATTTGCCGAAATAGACCACGCTCATGGTGCTGCCGGCGCAGGCAACTGCGGTCAGGATCACCGCCGGCCGGAGGAAGGATCTTCCCTCGCGGCGGCGGCAGCAGATCCAGTACAGCGCCAGCCACATCACCAGCACACCTGCGAGAATACCGTAGAAATAGGGATAATTGTTCGCAAAATGGAAAAACTCCGTCTTGTCGTCCTCGCCCTTTGTCGGGAACAGCGAAATGATGCCGAAAACTGCCGGCATGACGAGCGTTGCGATCATACCGGACTTCCAGTCGAGCTCGCGGTTGTCGAGGGTGTAGGCGGTCATCATTGCCATGATGAGGATCGGCATATAGAACCAGCGTGCGTAGTAGGAGCCATTGAACATATAAAACATACAGTTCAGGATCGGCACAAATGCGCACAGAATGCAGATCCACACCAGACGTGTCGCCCAGTGACGGCGCTTCTGTCCCATGAAGGTGATGACGCCCATCATCGAAAACAACGGGAAATAGCCGCCGATAGACGCCCACTTGCCGCTGTCCGTGTCGAACAGATTCGGTCGTGCGGGAGCATCGGGGATCATGAAAAAGCTCTGGATGATGCGCAGGATCCGCGTCTTGTCGCTGTAGAACACCATACTCTGCCCGAACAGGCTCTGCGAAACGCGGTCATTTGCGATGACCGCCAGTGCCGCCGGCAGCAGGATCACGCACGCGATCAGGACGCCGAGGACGGCTTCGATCAGGAGCGCGGCGAATTTCTTCAGGTCAATGTGGAAATCCCGGCAATTGACGCGCATGAAGAAATACAGCAGCAGGAACACGACCTGCCCTGCGAAGAAGAAATAATTGATGCAGCCCATCAGCGCCACGCTGGCCGCAAACCAGCCGCGGCGGTTGTGGTTGACGAGTTCCTCCAGCGCGATCAGCATCAGCGGAAAGAACGAGGTCACATCCTGGAAGTGGTTGAAGAAAATATTAAAGATCTGAAAGCCCGAAAATGCGTACAATAAGCCGCCGATGACTGCGGCATTCTTATTTGCCACGAATCTGCGGATGTAGCCGTAGGCGGTCAGCGCCGCAAAGCCGTGCTTCAGGCTGAGCAGCCACGGGATCGCGTAGACGGCGCCCTTGGCCGGAAGCAGTGCGGAAAGCCAGAAATACGGGCTTCCCGTCAGGTAGAAGGCATAGGAGCCGACAAAGCTGCTGCCGAGGTCTGTCCCCCAGTCCCAGCCGAACAATCCGCCGCTGTGGACGACTTCATTCGCATGGAAATAGAACGGCAGCTGCTGCGACACAAAGTCGCCGTAGTAAATGAAATAGCCCTTGTCCAGGATCATCAGCGGCAGCAGCACGATGAACAGGGACAAGAACCCCAGACCGAACACCAAGCCATATTTTTCACCGTTTCGCGTCCCCGGAAGGGCAGAAAACGGATTTCTCATGTTGATTTCACCTCACTGCCGGAAACTTTCTGGCATCCGGCGCATATAGTAGGAGTGCAGGCAGTCCCGGACTCCGGATCATCCGTACAGCGGAACGTCCACAATGTTCGTCAGCACGCCCTTTTCGGAGACGCTGATGACACCGTAGCTCTGCTTTTTGCCGTCACGCGGCCAGCCGAGACTTCCGGGATTCAGGATGTAGACGCCGTCCTCATAGCGCTCATCGCGGCAGTGGGTATGCCCGTACAGCACGATGTCCGCACCGCGCTGCTTCGCTTCCCAGACCATCCGCGCTGTGCCGAATTTGACCTGATAGCGGTCGCCGTGCGCTGCGAAGATCTTGTGGCCGTAGGGGAGCGTATATTCCAGCTGTATCGCGGTTTTTGGGATCAGCAATCCCCCGTCGCAGTTGCCCTTGAGGTAGAGGAGCTTGTCCTCCAGCCACGGTTCTGCCACGATCATCTGGTTGATGTCGCGCTCGCCGTCGCCCAGAAACACGAACAGATCGGCATCCTGCTGGCGAGTCACGACCTTCCTCACCGAGGAAAACACGCCGTGCGAATCCGACATGACAATGATCTTCAAAGTTTACGCGCCGCCTTCCAAACAAATTTTTGCGTCCAACTTATATTATAGCACAAACCGATCGAAAATACAATAGCGTTTTGCAGAAAGAAAGGGTGTTTTTTCATGAATGGGAACAATTTTTCCGGTCTGAACGAGCAGAAAATGCAGGGACTTTTGCAGGTGGTGAGCCAGAAGCTCGGTGTTCCGCCGGAGCAGCTCCAGAAAGAACTGAAGGCCGGCAAATTTGACAATGCCATCGCCTCCATGAATCCTGCGGAAGCCGCGAAATTCCGGCAGGCGGTGCAGAATCCGCAGATGGTCGAAAAACTCATGAGTACGCCGCAGGCGAAGGCGCTCTATGAGAAGCTGACAGGCGGCAAGTGATGGACGATCTGACGGAGAAAATTCAAGGGCTGCTCGCCGATCCGGAGAGTATGCAGCAGATTTCGGAGCTGGCGTCCATGCTGCAAGCGCCGGGCGAAACCGCGCCTGCAACGGTCGAGCCGGCAGTTTCCGGCGGAAATGACGGCTTCGATCCGGCGATGCTTCTCAAACTCGGCGAACTGATGCGCACGCAGAGTGCGCCGGATAAAAATGCCGCGCTGCTGCTCGCACTCCGGCCGCATCTCGGCGAACGGCGGCAGCTTCGCGTGGACAAAGCCGTGAAGCTCCTGCGGCTCTACAGTATGTGGAAAACCGCGCAGGCTTCGGGGATGCTGCGCGATCTGCTATAGGGAGGTGAAACGACATGGCACAGCGAAATCCGCCAAGCTTTGATGCGATGCGGCAGGATGCCATCCGGCGCTCGCGGGAGATGCACCGCCGTGCCATGCCCACGCCGCATCCGCCGCCTGCACCGCCTGCGGAACAGATCCCGCCGCCCATTCCCACGCCGCCGCCCAAGCCTGCCAATGAACTTGGCAATCTGCTTGGCACGCTGCATCTGCCGGAGGAATTCCGCGGTCTGCTGACGGATTGGGACGGCGAAAAGCTCGCACTTGCCGGACTTCTATATCTGCTCTACAAGGAGGGATCAGATCCGGCGCTGCTTCTGGCGATCGCGTATATTCTGCTATGATTTCGGGAGGTCACAACATGACGGAATTTCTCACAGCGCACATTTACGCCCTGTTCTGGGCGCTTCTGGTGCTTTGCCTTGCGTGGTTCTATCTGCATCACCAAAAACGCATCCGCGCGTTTCTGCTGGGCGGTGCATCGGGGCTGCTCTCGCTGCTTCTGCTGCATCTGTTCGGGGATGCGGTCGGGTTTGCGCCGAGCCTGAATGTGGTCAATCTTACTGTTTCGGTGCTGCTCGGTGTGCCGGGGACGGGACTTCTGGCGGCGGCGCATTATTTCGCGGCGTGAAGCCCCCGATACAACAAAACACCGGAGGACAAGCCGTCCTCCGGTGATTTTTGCATCTATACAAGTAAGAAACTTACTTGAGCTCGACAGTAGCGCCAGCCTCTTCGAGCTTAGCCTTCAGCTCTTCAGCCTCAGCCTTTGCAACGCCTTCCTTCAGAGTCTTCGGGCAGCCTTCTACAGCTTCCTTAGCTTCCTTCAGGCCCAGACCGAGAACGTCCTTAACAGCCTTGATAACGCCCATCTTCTTGTCGCCGAAGCCAGTCAGAACAACGTCGAACTCGGACTTCTCCTCAGCTGCGCCTGCTGCGCCGCCTGCTGCCGGTGCTGCTGCAACTGCTGCAGTTACGCCGAACTCTTCCTGAATTGCCTCAACCAGCTCTGCCAGCTCCAGAACGGAGAGAGCCTTGATATCTTCAATAAACTTCATAGTCTTCTCAGATGCCATGATAATGTACTCCTTTATAATAAATTTTGTTTGTGTGCCTTCACGCCGCACACGTTAAGCGGGCAGACGATACTGCCATGTTTGCGTCAGACTTACGCAGCCTCGCCATTCTTCTGATCCACAACAGCCTGCAGGATTGCAGCCAGCTTCTGGATCGGGCCCTGGAGAGAGCCAACGAGCTGTGCGAGCAGGACATCCTTGCTCGGGATCTTGGACAGAGCCATGATCTTTGCTTCGTCGAAGTACTCGCCATCAACGCAGCCTGCCTTCAGCTTGAAAGTCTCAGCCTTCTCAGCATACTCACCCAGAATACGGGCAGGAGCAGTCTGATCGTCGGTAGAGATCGCGATTGCGGTGGTTCCGTTGAGTACGGTATCGAAATCGCTCATACCCAGATTGTTCAGCGCACGCTTGAGCATGGTATTCTTTTCTACGAAATACTCAACGTTTGCCTCACGCAGATTGCGGCGCAGGGTGGTGTCGTCTGCTACGGTGATACCCTTGTAATCAACCAGAACAAAAGACGCTGCGTCCTTGAGCTTTGCTTCCAGTTCGGAAACTCTTGCGGCCTTCGCCTCGAGAACACTTGCACTCGGCATTTCAAATTCACCTCCGATAAAATATTCATCGTATCGGGAGAAACAGAAATCTCCTTGCTATGGACATAACAAGGAGCATGAATATCATAAAATATCCGTTTTGCACTCCTCGGCTGGATTTACGGCGTATCGCCACCAACTGTCTTTAGAATACGACTCTATTAGTATAGCATAATCGGGCGCGTTTGTCAAGTGTTTTTTCAAAAAAATTTTCCGCAGATGGTTGGTCTGCGGAAAATTCCGATAGGAGTGTGTTTTTATTCATATGCGTGCAGAGTTCTGGCGGCTTCGAGCAGTTCTTCTTCCTGTGTGTAGATGCCTTCCATATAAAAAATATAATCCCCATGATCCCACAGCAAAAATTGTACAATGCCTGTATTGGCAATATAGGCATTTCCTGTTCCGAGTTCGGTTCTCTCAAACAGTTTCACAATATGCTCTGGCTGCTTTAATGAAAATACACCCTTCGTACTTTGCCAACAGGTGATTTTTTTATGCGGTGTTTCGTCAAGTTTTTCCCAACCACTGTAAACCGAATTTCTGGCAGGTGATAACGCAAGGTCAGCCCGTGTGTAACCAGTTTCTTCGAGGGATGCCGGCAGATATGTCAAATCCATCGTAATCGGCTCTGTTCCGTCAGTGACAGCAACAATCAAATTCTCCGTACCATTCTCAGTCTGAACCTGTTTCATGCGGAAACCATCTTTCCAATCCTGCACCGTTTCCTGCAAAGTTACCTGATCCTCCGGTTCTGTCAGAACCGTCGCAACCGTTTCTTCAGGCAGCTCCACGAGCTGGCTCTCCGTGATCGTTTCCGGAGCGCTTGGTTCGGCGGTCACAGTCAGGCTCTGCACCGCGGTTTCCGTTACCCCGACCGTTGTCTGTATCCTCGCTGTTTCTGTGACTGCTGTCGTCTGCAATTTCACCGCATTCGCCTCACTCGTCACAGCCGTCGTTTCCGTCACCCCCTGTGTCGTTTCGGGTGTAGATGTGGTTTCAGTTTCGGTTTCCACATTCTCCATCGTTTCGATCCTGTTCGGTTTCATGCGCATGACTCCAACGGTCGTTCCCCCGACCACCAGCAGGCAAGCCGCTGCTGCTGCCATCTGCGTCCACTGCGGATGGCGCTGGACTTCCACCGTGTACGTTTCCGTTTCGGCATCCGGCTCGGTCGGTTTCTGTGACATGAGCTGCCCCATCCCCCGTGCGGCTGCGGCATCGAGCGATTTTTCTACACCTGCGCATTTTTCCCATTGCTTCGTCCATCGTGCGATCTTCCGGTAGCTGCGCAGTTCCTCCGGTTTCTGCATTTCCTGCTCCACGAGCTGCCGGAATGTTTCGGCTTTATTGTTTTTCATGCGACCTCTCTCCTCTCATTTGGTGATCCCTCAGCTTCTGGCGCAGCCGATGGACTTTCTGATACAGCGCCTCCACGCTCATGCCGTATTCGGCAGCAAGGGCAGTGCGATCCTCGCCGCCAAAATACGCCTTGACGAGCCGCGCATCCGCTTCCCCAAGCGCATCCAGCGGCGATGATTGCCAGACTTCCGGCGGTGCAGACGGTTCGGGAATGTCCTCATCACTCAGATGCACCGGATTGCGCCGCCGGTAAGCCAGCACTTCCCGATCCGCCGCCGCGTACAGCCAGCCCTGCACATTGTCCTTGCGCATGGCGGAAAATTTCCGGTGCAGCGCCAGAAAGACTTCCTGCGTGCAGTCCTCCGCGCCCTGCACATCGCCCGATAATTTCATGCAGCAGTACGCCAAAACCGCGCGGTAGTACTTCTGTATGATCCGCGTTTCCTCCATAGGCTTTCCCCCTTTCTGCTGATTCACGTCGGAAATGGAGCGATTTCTGACAGCGGTTCTGAGAGTTTACAAAAAGTTCACATTTTAGAGCTTTTAAAAAGAAAGCACCCCGTTCACGATGGGATGCTTTCTTGGCACTCACTTGACTTTCTTATCGCGCAGATCAATGATCGACGGCGAATTTCTGCGGTTCTGGAGGTTCTGCTCCTTGCGCAGTCTGCCCTGACGGATGAGGTCATAGACACGGCCGCGGTCGGCATCTGCGAGGGCTTTGCGGTATTCCTCCAGATTGCCGATGAGCGTTTCCAGCTCGGTCAGCAGGCTCTCGCGGTTCTCCATGAACAGGTCTGTCCACATTTCCTCGTTCATCGTCGCCACGCGCGTCATATCCTGAAAACTGCCGCCGGAGAAGCCGCTTTCCAGTTCGATGACGGGGCTTTCCACATAGCTCGACGACACGACGTGCGCAAGCTGTGAGGTATACGCGATCATGCGGTCGTGCATTTCCGGTGTGGTGATGACGAATTTGCGGAAGCCGATCTGGTGTGCGAGATTCCGCACCTGCGCGATCACGGATTTCGGTGTCTGCGGCAGCGGTGTCATGATGAAATTCGCACCCTGGTACAGATCTTCGTCCGAAACATCGTATCCGGCGCGTTCCTTACCTGCCATCGGGTGACAGCTCAGGTACGTCACGCCGCACGGTGCGCAGATGCTGTCCATTTCCTCCGGCAGGTCGGTCTTGACACCGCTGACGTCAATGACGATCGTACCCTCGCTCATGGTGTCCGCGTGGTCGCGCACCCACTGGCGGATGTGCGCCGGATACAGGCACATCACGATCACGTCATATCCTGCACAATTGTCATCCGCGATGCCGTCGATGACGTGTTCTTCCTCAGCTTTTTTGGCAACGGCACGGGTGCGGTTCCAGCCGTAGACGCTGTGCTCGGTGTAGGCGTGGAGCGCCTTGGCAATGGATCCGCCGATCAGTCCGAGTCCTACGATCATAATTTTCATATCTGACACTTCTTTCTTGTTTTCATCGCTTTTAAGCGTTAAATCTTTTCTTTTTTCGGGAGAGCAGCTGCCCTCCCGAATGTTTTGCTTTGATTTTTGGGGGGAAAATTATTCCGCCGACACAAGGCTCACGATGCGGTAGCCGGAATTCTTCTTCTCGATGGTCGCCTTCATGGTCTTGGACGAGCCCTCGCGGAAGTTGCGGGAATTCTCCTGCCAATCTGCCACATCGCTGTGATAAACGACCGTCACCTCGTAAGTATCGCCGGTGCGCTTGACGTTCTTGACCTCCGGAGAATAGGAGAAGATCATCGGGGAGGTCGGCACATTGTAGCAGTTGGTGGTCGCGTCGTAAACGAAGGACTCGCCTGCTGCGTGCAGCGTGTCAAGCTGCGTCTGCACATCCACGCCGAACATCTGGCGGCCCCGCTCCAGCACGTCCTCCGCCGGAACGGAGATCATGTCGAAGGTCTCCGTGTAGCCGGACAGGTCGTCATACATCAGGATGTCCACGATCGCCGCGGAGAGTGCGCCGTCTGCGGTGAGTTCTGCCGGTTCATTGAAGGTCGGCACGTCAACGACTGCCACCGGATAGAGCGTCTTCTCAAGCTGCGAACGGAGCGAACCGCCGCTGAAGAAGCCGCCGGTCGCCCTGACGATGCCGGTGATCAGCGTGATGAGTCCGATCAGCGCCAGCAGGAATACCAGGATGCCGGACACGAAATACGCATTTCTGCCCAGGAAGTGGTTCTTGACGCCGGGCTCCTCGTCCGGCTGCGGAACGGGCTCTGCCTTGATCTCGGCAAGTTCCTCGGCAGTCTCGTCGAGGCTTTCGCGGAAGAAGCTGTGCTTCTTCCGTGCCGGTGCGGCTGCTTCTTCCTCGAATTCTTCATCCTCCAACTCGTCGTCCTCGAATGTTTCGTCCTCGTCGAATTCCTCCGGCGTGTCGTCAGTCAGATCCACATCGAGTTCGGATTCGCGGATGTTTTCGTCAAACTCCAGTTCCTCCGGCGTATCGGCAGGTGTTTCAGGTTCCTCCGGTTCTGCATGGGATTCCTCTCTCTTCGCAGGCATCGGCGGTGCCGGGTAGTCCTGCTCGTCCTCGGGGATCGGGACCTCTGTCGCCGGGAGGCTTTCCTCATGCAGGAAGTCCGCCTCGTCCTCCGCATCAGCCGGTCTGCCGGCCTCCTCAGAGAAGTCGTCCTCGTCGAACTCGTCCTCGTACTCCTCATCGAACTCGTCATCCTCGAATTCTTCCTCGTCATCATGGCGCTTGCCGAACAGATTCCTGAAGAAGCGAACGATCGGATTTTCGCGCTTTTCCGCGGGTTCCTCCTCCATGTCGAGGTGACGCAGGGAAGCATCGTCCTCGTCCGCTTCGTCCTCGTCAAATTCCTCATCGTCGTCATCCGTATCAAGGCTCTCGTGCATGGACACCGGGACCGGTGCCGACGCATCGTCAAACCAGCGCGGACGTGCGGCTTCTGCCGGAGCATCGGCTTCGGGAGCTTCCTCTGATGCCTCCGGTGCTTCTTCCGTTTCCTCTACGCCCAGCACCTGATGGAGATAGGCAAAAATGCTGTTATCCTCCTCGGTCAGGGCCTCCTCGGGCTTCTCCGGATTCTCGAGATCGTCGAGCATATCGTTGATCTCCTCCTCGCTCGGAGGTGCGATGATCGGGGTTTCCTCGAGGGTGTGCTTCTTGAGCTGCTCGCGGATCTTCTCGGCGCGGGACCGGACGAGCGCCTCACGTTCCGGATCGACTTCCTCCGGCTCGGGCTTTGTGACCGGCGCATTTGCGTAATCCGGCGGCAGCTCATCCGGCACCTGGATGTGCGGGATCTTGCGCTTGGGAGCTTCCGACGGCGCCGGGATGCTGCGCTGCTTCTTTTTCTTGCCGCCGAGGATGCGATTCGGGCGGCGTTCTGCATCGGGAGCCGGGAGCGTGCTTTCGTCCAGGCGGTCGTGCATCCGGATCGCCGGATCGGCGGACGGCTCGTCCGTGAAATGGCTCGTCGGCTCCGGCTCGACCACCGGCTTGATCTTCGGCGCCGGGATGCTGGTCTTGACCGGCTCCGGCGGACGGCGATAGCTTTGATTCACGCCCGTTGCAATGGCTTCGGCGCGTTTGACAGCCTCCTTGCTGGCAGGCTTCGGATCCTGCGTTTCCTGCGGCTCCGGCTGGTTGCCTTCCTTCGCATCAATTTCCTTGATGAGGCTGTCGAGCAGATTATCGATCTGTTTACTCATGCTGATATTCCCTCTATTTCCGGCTTTTCACCGCGGAAAAGCCTGTGTGATTTCATCGTGTCTGTCCGGTTCCGGTGATGCGGTACTGCATGGTGGTCAGCGCCTGAAGTCCCATCGGGCCTCTTGCGTGGAGCTTCTGGGTGGAAATGCCAATCTCCGCGCCGAAGCCGAATTCCTCGCCGTCCGTGAAGCGGGTGGAGGCATTGACATAGACAGCCGCCGAATCGAGGTGATTCAGGAAATACTCTGCATTCTCCATGCTCTCGGTGACGATGCTCTCGGAATGGTGGGTGGAATACTTCAGGATATGCGCCACGGCTTCCTCCACGCTCTCCACGGTCCTGACCGCGATCTCGTAGTCGCCGTACTCCTTGAAGTAATCCTCCTCCGTGACCGGGATCACGCAGTCACCGAGGATGCGCTGCACGGTCTCATCGCCGTGGATGACGACCTGATGCGCATCAAAGCGCGTCTTCATGGCCGGCAGGAACGCCTCTGCGATGTCCTTGTGAACGAGCAGCGTCTCGATTGCATTGCAGACGGAGGGGCGCTGGGTTTTGGCATTATCGGTGATCTCGACCGCCATATCAAGCCTGGCGCTCGCGTCCACGAACACATGGCAGTTGCCGGCGCCGGTCTCGATGACCGGGACGGTCGCCTGCTTGACAACGGCCTGGATCAGGCTAGCGCCGCCGCGCGGAATGAGGACGTCGAGGTAGCCGTTCAGTCGCATCATGTCGGCAGCGGTCTCGCGGTCGGTCTTTTCGACGAGCTGCACGAGGTCTGCCGGGAAACCGGAAGCCTCGAAGGCTTCGCGCATGACCTGAACGAGGCAGGTATTCGAGTGAATGGCTTCCTTGCCGCCGCGGAGAATGGTCGCATTGCCGGCCTTCAGGCAAAGGACTGCGGCATCGACGGTGACATTCGGGCGGCTCTCAAAAATGATGCCGATGACGCCCATCGGTACGCGCACCTGACGGATGCGCAGACCGTTCGGGCGCAGCCAGCCGGCGATCTCCTCGCCGATGGGATCGGGCAGTGCCTGCACCTTCAGGACTGCCTTGGCGATGGCGGAAATGCGGCTTTCATCGAGGCGCAGTCTGTCCTGCAGGGACGCGGACATCCCGTTGGCCTGTGCGTTTGCCATATCCTCCTGATTTGCCGCGATGATGCGGTCGGTATTCCGGATCAGCGCATCAGAAATGGCTGCAAGCGCCGCGTTCTTGTCCGCTGTATTCGCAACGGCGATCACATGGCTTGCCGCCTTGGCTTTTGCGCCGAGAGTTTCCATATAATTCATGCTCGATTCGCTCCTTTCAATAGGTTGGAAGTAAGGAGTTACGGTATTTCACTTCTCACTTTTATCAATTATTTTTTCTATCATTTATTTTTTCGCCGGAAAGTAAGTTCCCAGTTCTTCGCCGTCGAATAATCTGTAAAGATCCTCCGGGTTCTTGCCGTTCATGATGATCATGTCCACGCCAGCTGCGGTCGCGATCTTGGCAGCGTTGATCTTCGTCGCCATGCCGCCCGAACCCAGGGCGCTGCCTGCGCCGCCGGCAATTTTTTCGATCGAGTCGTCGATCTCGTCCACGACCGGGATGAGCTTCGCGTCCGGATTCCTGTGCGGATTGCTGTCGTACAGGCCGTCAATGTCCGAGAGGATGATGAGCGCCTGCGCTTCCGCGATGGACGCCACCAGCGCGGAGAGAGAATCATTTTCGCCGATCTCCAGCTCCAGTTCGTCGATGGCAACCGTGTCGTTCTCGTTGACGATCGGGATGCAGTTGACGCGAGTCAGGGCGTTGATCGCATTGCGGACATTCGCCACGCGGTCAGGGCTGGAAATGATCGTCTTGGTCAGCAGGATCTGTGCGACCGTGACGGAATATTTCGAGAACATCTCGTCGTAAATATGCATCAGCTCGCACTGTCCGACTGCGGCAGCCGCCTGCTTGCCGGGGGTATCCTTCGGACGCTCCGGCAGATTCAGCTTGCCGACGCCGAGTCCGACCGCGCCGGACGACACCAGGATGATCTCGTGCCCGGCATTCTGGATGTCTGCCAGAACGCGCGTGAGATTCGTCATGCGGCGGATGTTGAGCTTGCCTGTCCTGTGCGTCAGCGTCGAAGTGCCGAGCTTGATGACGATGCGTTTTTTATTGCGGATATCGAACATATCGTTACTCCTTTTACCAATTACCAAATGAATGGCACTAATCTGTATTTCACACGTTTCTGATAGTCTGCATAGCCTGCGAGCCCCTCGCGCAGCACCTGTTCCTCATTGCGGATGCGGACGGCGATCACCGCCGGGTACACCAGAAATACGATCAGCGAGATCACGGATCCCAGAACCAGCGGCATCGAGAGAAACATCAGCAGCGTCGCCGCATACATCGGATGCCGCACCACGCCGTACAGGCCGGTGTCAATGACCTTCTGGTGCGCCTGCACCTCAACGGTGCGCGACAGATAGGCATTTTCGCGCAGGACCTCGGCATACATCGCGTATCCTGCCAGAAAGATCACGGCGGCGATGACGGAAACGGCTTTCGGGAGGACGAGCCAGCCAAACCGGAAATCCAGTCCTGCCAGGACAAATCCTGCCAGAAACATCAGACCGCTGAGCGCCACAACGCCCTTTTGCGCCGCCTGCGTTTCCTTGTTCTGTAAACGTTTTCGCAGAAGCTCCGGCGATTTGATCAGCATGACAATGCCCATCAGCAGCATCGGGATAAACAGGATCCCGA
>JAFPXW010000343.1 GCA_017394565.1 Oscillospiraceae bacterium
AAATCCCCGTATAAAAAAACGATCCCCGAAGCATTTCAAAAAAGAATGCTTCGGGGATTTTTGTGCTGCTTATTTCTTGAGCAGCTCGCGCTTGAGCAGGGCAGCGTCGAAAATGTCCACATTTCCGTCACCGTTGAAATCGAACTTGTCCGCAGTTGCCTTGTCCGTGAACGGCTTGAAATGGATCAGATCCTGATACAGGCGGATCAGATGCGCCACACTGTAGGACTTGACCGGTGTCGTACCATCCGGCTCTGTGCCACCAACCAGTTTGCCGTCTGCATAAACGCAGACATACGGGCATTTTTCCGCAAGCTCCACACCGGATACGATATTGTCATAATCCTCTCCGGCTTCATCGAGATCCTTGATCCCCTGATGGCTCCAGTCATTGGTCGGATCCCAGTTGTCGCCGAAATACACACCCAGAATGAGCTGGATCTTCTTGTTGGAATTGGCGATCGCGTAGTCCGGCCACTTCACTTCGATGTAGTAAATATCATCCTTGTACTGGATCGGCTTGGAAACCGTTGCCGCACGGTCGGTGACTTCCGTCTGCACCTGATCGTAGGGCTTTTCCAGCACGAAATTCGCCGGAATTCCGGTGTTCTTCTCGAATTCCTTGATGCTGAAATAGTACCGGATGGAAATATCGTCATGCTTTTCCAGCGAATCGGTATTCACAAAGAACGTCAGCCGTGTCACGCCGGCGCCGGTGCTTTCGGGCTTCTCGGAGCAGTAGCCGGATACCCAGAAGTCATTGCCGGAGAACAGTGCGGTGTCGTCCTGCTTTTCTGCCGGCGGGAAGTCCGCTTCCGGCTGCATGGTCTTGTTGCCGTAACGCGCATACAGACCTGCCGCCGCGCCGACAAATGCGGCATTGTAGTCGATGGTGACCTCGTTGTAGATCCAGTCCTTGGTCACGTCGTTGTGCTGATCCTTGTTATCCGGACCGCCGACGAGTGCGCCCCAGAGAACGTGCTTGTGATCCGCCGGATCCTCCGCCATCGTCAAGCCCGATGCGGCGCGGTGATGCGGGAATTTCGCGGCATTGTCGCCGTAACCGACCACATAGCTGCGGCCTATGGGATTATCGCCGATGAGGTATTCCATCTGTCCCAGCGCCCAGTCGGAGAAATAGTAAGCCGGATGCGAGGGATCATACAGATCCTTGCCCTTCTGGTATTTGTCATACACCAGACAAGTGAACTGCGCCGCGGTATTATAACGCGCCGAACCCCAGGTGTTCAGCCAGAAATAACCGGCAGGCGTGATCTCGCCGGCTTCACCCGTGACAAAGGCGTTGCAGGCCTTGGCTTCCATCTCCCAGAAATTCAGGACTTCATAAGGCCCTCTGCCAATGGCAACGCGGCATTCCTCGCAGACCTCCGGGTAAATATCCTGGATGCGTCCCCAGACGATGCCGACACCGTTCCACATATCGTTCCAGCAAAGCACATATCCGGGCGGTGCGTAGTAATCCACATAGGGAAGCGCCTGTTCGAGATACCAGTGATCCTCGGTGATGAGGTACAGCCAGCCGGCCGCAAAGCAGAAGTCATCCTCCCACTTTGAGGAGGTGTAGTAGCTTTTCGGGCCGTCCGCGCCCTGACCGACGACTTTTTCGTTCTTGGCGGCGAATGCAAACAGCGCCTTGGCGTAATCCAGGCACTGTGCCGCATACTTGGGATCGGTGTCCTTGAAGTTGTAGTAATTGATCGCAAGGCAAGCCGCCGATTCCGCAACATCGTCGGTTGTCGGGATGTCCGCCGTCGCAAAGTAAGCCGGACGCGCCATCGCGTCGATCTCCGGCGACTGCCAGTAGCTGTGGTCAATGTCGCCGTCGCCGACCTGATAGCAGAACGCAATGACATCGCCGTTCTTGTCGCGGAAAGTCGAGCGCATGAAATAATCGCAGAAATAGCGGCAGATGGTTTCTGCGTGCTTGTCCTGACCGGTCGCCTTGTAAGCGTCGCGGAATTCGTAGTAACCCCACGACACGGTCGAACCGGCATAGGCTTCCGGCAGACCGAATTTCACATGGTCGCCGGCATCATGGAAGCCGCCGGACACATCCACGAATCCGTCGCCGTCGGGATCGAGGATGGACTTGTACTGCTTGATGAAAGCGGCAGACAGATTGGTGCCGTTCTCCTGCTCATCCATGGGCTGGAGGGGGACTTTGGCATCGTAGGTGTGGCAGTCGCCGCGCCACGGCAGGAGGTTATTCTCGGAAACGTCAGTGCCGCACATATTCGCATCGTAGAAATACATCGAATATTGCAGGAGTTTCGCCCAGTTGGCATCGACCTCGTAGTAATCCGCCTTGTTCGGCGTGGTCTTGGCAGCCGCCGGCAGTGCAGGCAGCGAAGTGACCAGCGTCACAGCACCGAGGAGTGCCGCAGCCATTTTTTTGAATTTCATCTTTGTTCGTCCTTTCTGCTTCCATGAGGGAAGCGCGAATCTATATTCATTATACACGATTTTGCGATGGTTTGCAAGGGGGGAATGTAAAAAAAACACCCTGGCCGGAGAACGTGACCGGTCAGGGACAGAGTGATTATTCATGCGGCCCGAAGAAGATAAAGTGGATCTGCTCGCGGACGTTTTTGGGATCCTTGCGAAGCGCGTCGATCGGACGCCACAGCCAGAGGATCGGGATGAGCCATTTGTGCCGATAAAAGAACGGCCAGAGTGTCTTGATCTCCTCCATCGGCGGAAAGGTGCGGCGCATGGCCAGGCGGAACCGGGAGCCGCCGGCTTTTTCGTGGAGCTGCCGTTCCAGGCGGTTCTGGACATTTCCGTGGGTACCGGAGAAGATATGATAGTTCAGCAGATCGCGTTCCTGCTCGCTGAGCTCCCGGATCTCTGTCGAACCGCTGAAAATTTTCATCGCAAGCTCGCGTGTCATGACTTCGTAATCGCGGATGCCCATTTTGTCAAGCTCCGCATTGGCATAATCCCAGCGGTAGCTGTCGCCGAATTTCTGCATGAACACATACTGGTCAGCAAGCGAACGCACGCCGACGCCGCCCTTGGTGTAGTGCTTATGCTCATGCGCGACGAGATAGAGGTAGAAATCCTCCGGGCACAGATGATAGCCATAGGCATTGTTCTCGTCCTTGATGAGATGCTCCTGCAGGCGCTCATAATACGCCATGACCTTCGGATCGTCGATATCTTCAAACAGAACATGATGCATCTCGAAATTGTACACCGGCTGCTTGAAATAGATGTCGTCCTTTCCGACACCGTATTCCTCACACGTAAACCCCAGTCCCTCCATGATCCCGCGCACCTGTTTGCGATAGGTGCCGTCGTAGAGGATGTCGTTGTCGGTCATCTGCCGCATCCCGAGACGGGGGTACCAGTCCTTCAGGATGGCGCCCTTCAGGGGCATATACCAGATGCCCTGCGCCTCCATTTGTTTGAGGATCTTGGCGCGTTCGGCATCAAAGAGGATATTCTTGCGCACCGCCTTTTCGCGTTCCTGGAGGAAGGCGGCATGGCTGACGCCGATGGAATCGAGTGCGTAGGCTGTACACGCGGTCAGGGTATGCTTCTGACACGCTTCAAAAACGCCGTCAAGATCCATCTCGCTGACACGCGCAGGATCGGGCTTTTTGCCATTGACGGCACATTGTGTCAGATAGATCATGTCGTAGGCATTTTTCAGATACGCTTGCTTTTCCATAGTTTCTCCCTCGTGTGAGTATCAGGCGGTGTATGTTCCGTTACTAAGTGTAACACAAAACGGGGAGAATGTCAAGGGGAAGGCTTATCCGCTCACGGAAATCAATTTTGGGGGTTCTGTTAAGAGAACAGACACATTTCTTTCCCCCCACCCCCACCCCCCTCCCAAGGAGGGGGCTATTTTTGCAGGGGGCTTCGCCCCCTGCACCCGCAAAATTCATAAAATGGGGACGT
>JAFPXW010000344.1 GCA_017394565.1 Oscillospiraceae bacterium
GATCGGAAGTTTCCACCATCCCCAATGAGGATGCACCGGAAATGCAAGCCCCCGACGAACCCGTCAGCGAGGCGCTGTCTGATGAGAACTTCGATGAGGAATTCGACGAGGAAGAACTCTCCGACGGCACAGGACTGCCGAGCATTGCGGCGGCAGAGGATTCGTGGCACAGGAGCATTTCTCCCGAATCGTCTGAGACGCTGACAGAAGAAAACACCGAGGAACTTCCCGGCGAACCGGATGCATTGCCCGAAGCTGCGGAAGCCGCGGCTCCTGCGGCAGATACACAACAGGAAGCGATCCCGTGGTTCATGCGGTAACACAGAACCTGTCTTCACAAGATGCCACGGCAGCTTTTCAGCATCTTTGCACCGTATCTTTGTCCGAAATCCTTGAAATACATCAAGTATTCCTGCGGATTTCGTACTTTGATACGGCACAAAGCTGCTCGAACATCTGCTCGTGTCCCTTGTGAAGACAGGTTCGCAGACCGCAACGGGTTCCCCTATACAGAAAGGATCATGAAATCATGGCAAAGAACGACAAGAAAATGGTGGACGCGATCACCTCAATGGACGAGGATTTCGCGCAGTGGTACACGGACATCGTCAAGAAAGCGGAGCTGATCGCTTATACATCCGTGAAGGGATGTATGGTCATCCGCCCGTATGGTTACGCGATCTGGGAGAATATCCAGCGCATCCTCGACGGGATGTTCAAGGCGACCGGTCACGAAAACGTGAATATGCCGATGTTTATTCCGGAGTCCCTGCTCCAGAAGGAGAAGGATCACGTCGAGGGCTTTGCACCGGAAGTGGCATGGGTGACCATGGGCGGTGCCAATCAGCTGGAGGAGCGCCTGTGCGTGCGTCCGACTTCCGAAACGCTGTTCTGCGACCATTATAAGGATATTGTTCATTCCTACCGCGACCTCCCGAAGCTTTACAACCAGTGGGTGAGCGTCGTTCGCTGGGAAAAGACCACCAGACCGTTCCTGCGTTCCCGTGAGTTCCTCTGGCAGGAGGGCCACACCATCCACGCGACCGCACAGGAGGCGATCGAGGAAACCGAGAAGATGCTCGGTATCTACACCAAGTTCTGCGAGGATGCACTCGCAATGCCGGTCGTACAGGGCAAAAAGACCGAGAGCGACAAGTTCGCAGGTGCCGTTTCCACCTACGCCATCGAGGCACTCATGCACGACGGCAAGGCGCTGCAGGCTGGTACATCGCACTATTTCGGTGATGGTTTTGCTCGTGCATTCGATATCCAGTTCGCTGACAAGGACAACACCCTCAAGTATCCGCACCAGACCAGCTGGGGCGTGACCACCCGTCTGATCGGCGCGATCATCATGACACACGGCGATAACAACGGTCTGGTACTGCCGCCGGCAGTTGCACCGATCCAAGTTGTCATCGTTCCGGCTGCGATGCATAAGGAAGGCGTTCTCGAAAAGGCGCGTGAGCTTGCCGATACCATCGCTGCTGCCGGCATCCGCGTGAAGCTCGATGATTCCGAGAA
>JAFPXW010000345.1 GCA_017394565.1 Oscillospiraceae bacterium
CAATGCCGAACGGCTGTCGGAATTCTTGCAGAAGATGAAGAAAAAATAAAGCGAATCCCCATCAGATTTTGTGGTCTGGTGGGGATTTTGTTTTTAGGGGCGGTGATTTGCATGAATCAGAATTCACATTATGATTTCCGATTGATAATACTGTTCTTGAAACTTGATCAGCTCCATGATTTCTTCTTTGTGAAACGAAACATCTTCGGAACAAACTACCCACTTTTCTTCTACATCATCATATCGGTGAACAATCGCAATGATTTTTCCTGTAAATTGTTCCACCGGCGTATCAATGCCTAAAATATATGCATCCTGCTCCTCACCGTCAGGAGCGATCACGCCTTTAATGTATCCGTAGTTAATTGGATAATACAAATCCTTGTACTCTGGGTGATAACTTCCAAGCGGTCTGTCAACTGTAACGGTAACAATATCACCGATCATTTTAAACCTCCTATAAATTCCGATTCAAGAACCATTATACTCCAAACCCACACGAATGTCAATAGAAACCCCTCACTCCTCACGGAAATCAATTTTTTGGTTTCTGTTAAGAGAACAAGCATCCTTCTTTCCCCCTACCCCCAACCCCCTCCCCGAGGAGGGGGCATTTTTGCAGGGGGCTGCGCCCCCTGCACCCCCAGAATTCATAAAATGGGTACGAATCATTTTAATAATTGATTTCCCTGCTCACTCCTCCACCAGTTCAGCCCCCGTATAATAATGCGCCAGTATCTCCCGATACGACTTCCCCTCCAGCGCCATTGCATTCGCACCGTACTGGCTCATCCCGACATCATGCCCGAAACCGTGCGTCGTAAAGACAAACGCGCCGTCCTCGAATGTCACCGTGAAGGCCGCCGACCGCAGGTCGAATAAACTCCGCAGTTCCTGCCCCGTGAACAAGCCGTCCGCCACGGGGATCGACAGCACTGTCCCCGAATCCGAACACGACGGCACACCGAACCAGCCCGACGGTTCGCCCGATAAGTCCAGCGCCGGATGGGTACTGCGCAGGAGATCGCCCGTTTTGTCCGGCGAGAACCGCACCTGTTCCTCGTATTGCGGCGCGTTTTCGTCCGCAGGACTGTCTGCCGGCTGAAGATAGGCGACCTCGCTCCCCCAGACATTCGCCGCCGATTCCGTCCGTCCGGTCGACATCGCGTGGAATGCCGCAATGATCGGCTCGTCCTCGTAGGTGAGCAGTTCTTCCACAACTTCATCGACCGCTGTGGAAAGCTTCTCCCGGTAGCAGTCGTAATGCGTTCCCCAGCGCTCACGCAGCTCGTCCTCGGTCAGAAATGCCTGAAATTTCGCCGGATCATCGGAGAAATCCGCACCCTGCAATTCCTCCCGTCCAGCCGCCGCAAGGCATTGGCGTTCCGCATAGGTATGCGCCGCGACCGCCTGTGCTTTCAGCGCTTCCGGCTCGAAGCTGACCGGCATTTCCGCCGCGACCGCCCCCAGGACGTACTCACGGACAGGAATTTCCTCAATTTCGCCCGTGGCACAGCGATACACCCGATAGCAAGTCCGTGCGGCATCCGGTTTTTCCACAATTTCACGGACCTCTGTGGAAACTGTCGTTTCCGTCGCCCCGATCCGGTTTTCCACAGCAGGGTTTGCCTCCTGCCGCGGCAGAAACACCGCCGGCACCACCGGCAGCAAGGTCAATGCGCCGGAAAATACCAGCGCGTGGAGAAGACGTTTGGTCATGTGTGTAGGTTCAGCTCCTTTTTGAAATAATGAGGAATTAGGAATGAGGAATGAGGAATTTTTACGGATCGTCCGGTTCTTGTCTGGAGGTTCATTTCAAAAACACGCCGCAGGCGCACCGAAATTCCTAATTCCTAATTTCTCATTCTTCACTCCTTCTTGACTTTCCCCCCCATTAATGGTATAATAGTGTTAGTTTTGTAAAACCCAGGAGGAGGACATCGTTATGAGCAAGATTTTTTCCAATGCTGATATGCAGAATCTATGCGATAACCTGAAAGAATATTCCAAGATCGACCAGAATTTGTATTCCAAGTTCCATATTAAGCGCGGACTCCGCCGCAGTGACGGTACCGGCGTGCTTGCCGGCATCACCAATATCTGCAATGTCCACGGCTATATTGTCAACGAGGGCGAAAAAGAGCCCATCCCCGGCGAACTGTATTACCGCGGCTACAATATCTTCGATCTCGTCAAGGGCGCAGAGAAGCAGCAGCGTTTCGGCTATGAGGAAACGGCGTACCTCCTGCTGTTCGGCAAGCTCCCGACACTCGACGAACTCGATGCCTTCAATCACTACCTGTCCATGCACCGCCAGCTGCCGTCCGGCTTTGTCGTGGATATGATGATGAAGGCACCCTCGCGCAATATCATGAATAAGCTTGCACGCTCCATCCTCTCCCTGTATTCCTACAACGAAGCAGACTGCGAGGATACCAGCATCGAATCTGAGCTGCGCACCGCCATCTCCCTCATCGCCAAACTCCCGATCCTGATGGTCAATGCCTATCAGGTCAAGCGCAGACATTTCGACAACCAGTCGCTCTTTATGCATCCCCTGCGTCCCGACGAAAAGACCGCGGAGACCATCCTCTCCATGCTCCGTCCGGACAGAGAATATACCCCCGAGGAAGCACAGCTTCTCGATACCCTGCTGATGCTCCACGCAGAGCACGGCGGCGGTAACAATTCCACCTTCACCTGCCGCGTGCTGACATCCTCCGGTACGGATGCGTATTCGGCATATTCCTCCGCTGTCTGCGCCCTCAAGGGCCCCAAGCACGGCGGTGCGAACCTCAAGGTCTCCGCACAGCTCGAAGATTTCAAGGCGAATGTCCAGCACTGGGACAACGAAGGCGAAGTCGCTGACCACATCCGCAAGATCCTCCGCAAGGAAGCCGGCGACCGTTCCGGTCTGGTCTACGGTATGGGCCATGCGGTCTACACCATGTCCGATCCGCGTGCCGTCATCCTGAAGAAGAAGGCATTCCAGCTTGCCAAGGGCAAGGAGATCGAGAAGGAATTCCTCCTCCTCGACACCATCGAGCGCCTGACACCCGTCCTCATGAAGGAGGAGCGCGGCATCGAAAAGGCTGTCTGCGCGAATGTCGATATGTATTCCGGTCTCGTGTACCGGATGCTCCAGATCCCGGAGGATCTGTATACGCCGCTGTTTGCCGTATCCCGTATGGCAGGCTGGTCGGCTCACCGTATGGAGGAGCTGATGACCGGCGGCAGGATCATCCGCCCGGCTTACAAGGCGATCCCGAAGAAGCAGACCTATGTTCCGATCGAAGAACGCGGCTAAGGCGACACTTGCGGCGCTGCTGATGCCGTTTCTGCTGATGACGGGCTGCTCGATCGGCGTGAATGTCGATACGATGCTCACACCCCCGAAGCTGTCGGCACAGCAGGAGCAGATCTATCAGGCGCTGACCGATTCCACCGGCCCGGATATCCGCCTGAAATACCCGAAACGCGGCAACTACCTCTCGGCGTTCATCATCGAGGATTTTGACGGTGATAACACCGAGGAAGCGATCGTTTTCTATGAGAAAAGCGGCATTTCTGCCGCAGATGCAGGACTGCGCATCAATGTCCTCGACTGCATCGACGGCGAGTGGCGTTCCCTGCGTGACCGCGCCGCAGACGGTACGGAGATCGAGAAGGTCGTCATTTCCCCGCTGGGAGAGCTTGACCGCATGAACGTCATTGTCGGCTATTCCACCGCCAATCAGTCGGAGAAATACATCTCCGTGTATACCTACGAGGACACCTACCTCGAATGTACCTTTACGCGCAGCTATGCGATGTTTGACGTGGCGGACACCGGAAGCGGCAACGCGCACCCGGATCTGATCCTGCTGTGCGCTGCCAATGCCTCCGAACAGCCGGCGTATGCGGCGGTCTATCGTCTCCAGGCAGGGGACGGGCTGTATCACGAGTCCAAGTATACCTTCCTGGACGGCTACACGGACTACAACCAGATCATCTACGGCCAGCTCGATGACGGGCGTGTGGCGCTGTATATCGACGCCGCGACCGGTACCTCGAACCTCCAGACCGAGATCCTTGCGATGGAGGATACCCGCCTGACCAATCTTCTGGAGCTGTGCAAGCGCCCGACCGGCGAACCCTACCGCGCGGAGGATACCGTCCGCCGTGCCGGGCTGTCCAGTATGGACATCGACGGCGATCATGTGCCGGAGATCCCGGTGCAGGATGTGTTCCTCGGCTACAAGGACGCCGCAGAATCCGAACAGATCCGCCAGACACGCTGGCTGAAACTCTCAGAACCGCGGCTGTTCGCGGAATACGGCAGCTACTATAACGCCGGCGACGGCTATGCCTTCCTCCTGCCGGAGTGCTGGGAAGATCATGTGACCGTCGTGCGCGATCCCACCGAGGATGAACTCCGGTTCGTCGTCTACGACGGCGCGTGGACGGACGATATGCCGGTGCTGATGCGCATCTACATTGCGTATGACGATGCCGACCGCGACGAACACCTGGCCGACGGCTACCAGCTTCTGCATACGAAAGGCACCGCCAGCTATCTCGCCAAGGCCGAGGACGGCAATGAATTGTCCCTCACCATCGGAAAACTCCTGACGGGGTTCCGTTTTTTGAGCTGATCCTCTCTGCGAAACACGCAGAGCCCTGATCTTTTTCGTCAAAGGAGGTCACACTATGAAAAGAATTCTTGTCTGCGAGGACGAGGACGTCATCCGCGACGTCGTTGTCATCAACCTCAAGCGTGCCGGCTATGACGTCGTCGATGTCAATTGCGGTGAAGCCGCACTGCAGCGATTTGAGGACGAAAACGGCAATTTTGATATTGTTCTGCTCGACGTGATGATGCCCGGCATGGACGGCTTCACCGTCTGCAAGCGCCTGCGCGAAAAAAGTTCGACGCTCGGCATCATCATGCTCACCGCACGCACGCAGGAAATGGATAAGGTCTCCGGCCTGATGATCGGCGCGGATGATTACATCACAAAGCCCTTCTCCCTCTCGGAGCTGACCGCGCGTGTGGATGCCATCTACCGCCGCGTCTGCATGAGTTTTATCCACGACGACACCAGCCCCATCATCGAATCCGGCCCTTTTACCCTGAACCTCAAGAGCCGTACTGTCGCCAAAAACGGCGTGCCGATCGACCTGACGCAGGTCGAGTACCAGATCCTCGAATACTTCATGAATAATAAGAATACCGCGCTCGACCGCGCGTCCATCCTCAATCACATCTGGGGCGAGAACTACTACGGCGACTACAAGATCGTCGATGTCAATATCCGCCGCATCCGCCTGAAGATCGAGGATGAGCCGTCGAATCCGCAGTATATCGTCACCATCTGGGGTTATGGCTACAAGTGGAATGACAAGACATAACGACCGGCGTGATAAACGCGCAACGCTCCTCTGGCGCTGGATCGTCAATAACCTGGCTGTCCTGTTCCTCATCATGATCGTCATGGATCTCGGCTTTGTGTATGCCATCCAGACGTTCTATTACGCAGGCGCAAGGCAGAAACTCACGGCGGAGCTGACTTCCGTCGTCAATATCCTCTCGCGCTATGCACAGGATACCGAGACCAATCTCTCGCCCGAAATGCGTGCCACCTTTGAGAGCTTCTCCGCGAAGGACAAGATGGAACTCATGGCGCTGAATGTCAAGGGCAGAGTTGTGCTGACGTCCTCCGGCTTCTCGCCGAATGCGAATGCGTCCCTGCCGGATTACGAGAGCATCTGCGAGGGCGGCGACGGCTACTGGGTGGGCAAGTCCGATACCGGCGAGAAGATCATGGCAGTCTGCGTCGATATTTCGTCCTTTTCGACGGAATACAGCGCAGTCCGTGTTGTCACCTCCCTGACGGAAGTCGATGCCAATGTCACGACCATCACCATTGCGGCGACTGCCATCTGTGCCGCGATCCTGCTCCTGATCGTCATTACCGGCATCTACTTCGTCGGCAGCATCATCCGCCCGATCACGCAGATCTCCACAGCCGCAGGGAAATTCGCAAAGGGCGATTTTTCGGCGAATATCACCTATGCAGGACACGACGAGATCGGCGACCTCTGCGATGCCATCAACCACATGGCAAAGGAGCTTTCCACCGCGGAGGAAATGAAAAACGAGTTCATCTCGTCCGTATCGCACGAACTGCGCACCCCCCTGACCGCGATCAAGGGCTGGGCGGAGACCATCTACACCGAGAACGATCCCGAAACCATCCACAAGGGCATGAACGTCATCGTCAGCGAAGCCGAACGTCTGTCGCAGATGGTCGAGGAACTGCTGGATTTCTCGCGGATGCAGAGCGGTCACTTCACCTTGCAGAAGGACACGATGGATGTTCTGGCGGAACTGGGCGATGCGGTGCTGATCTATATGGACAAGGCGGCGAAGGAAAACATCCGCGTTTCCTACGACGAGCCCGAAATGCTGCCGTTCCTCTACGGTGACAAGAACCGCATCCGGCAGGTGTTCATCAACATCATCGACAATGCGATCAAATATTCCGATCCCGGCGGTCATGTTCATGTGGAAGCCACGGAGCGCGGCGGCAATATCGTCGTGAGCGTTTCCGATACCGGATGCGGCATCAAGGCCTCCGACCTGCCGAAGATCAAAACGAAATTCTACAAGCCGAACCACACTCGCCGCGGTTCGGGCATCGGACTTGCCGTGGCGGATGAGATCATCACCGCCCACGGCGGAAAGCTCGATATCACGAGCGAAGAAGGCCTCGGCACGACCGTGACGATCACCCTGCCGCCCGGCAAGAAACCAGAATAACTATTTTAGTGCGTGGTGCGTAGTGCCGAACTAAGCACTCCGAACTGAATCCGAGGTGTATTATGAAACAAAACCAGACTTCCGCCGCGCCGGAAACGCCCTCCTGCCCGACACACAAAAGCAAGATCGGCGGACAGGCGCTCATTGAGGGCGTGATGATGAAGGGCGCTTACAAGGGCGCGATGGCGTGCCGTCTGCCGGACGGTACGATCGACGTGGAAACGTGGGACATCAAGGGCGGTGTCGGTAAGGATCGCCCGTGGTATAAGAAGATCCCGCTCATCCGCGGCGTGTATGCCTTTATCTTCTCGATGGTCGACGGCTACAAATGCCTGATGAAATCTGCCGAAAAGCAGATGGTCGAGGATGAGAACGGCGAGGTGAAGGAGGACGAGAAGCCCTCGAAATTTGAGCTTTGGCTGGAGGAGCACTTCACGGAAAAGACCGTGGAAGCCATCATGATGGTCGTGATGGTCATTTCGCTCATCGCGGCACTGGCGATGTTCCTGTTCCTCCCGAAATGGATCGTCGCACTCATCAAGCCCCTCACCGCAAACCGTGTCATCCAGTCCTTTGCGGAGGGCATCATCAAGATCATCGTGTTCGTGGCATATATGGCTGTCACGGGAATGAGCAAGGACATCCGCCGCACCTACGAATACCACGGTGCGGAACACAAGACCATTGCCTGCTTTGAGGCCGGTCTGCCGCTGACGGTCGAGAACGTGCAGAAGCAGATCCGCCTGCATCCGCGCTGCGGTACCAGCTTCATCTTCCTGACGCTGTTCATCAGCATTCTGGTGATGTGCCTGGTGCCGTTCACGGTGCCGTGGCAGAGATTCCTGTGCAGCTTTGCGCTGCTGCCCATCACGGTGGGCTGCTCGTTTGAAGCCATCCAGTTCGCCGGCAGAAGCGATTCGCTCTTTGCGAAAATCTTCTCCTTCCCCGGACTCCAGCTCCAGAAGATCACCACCCGTGAACCGGATGCCTCTCAGATCGAATGTGCCATCGCAGCGATGAAGCCCTGCATCCCGGAGAATTTAGAGGATGACAAATGGTGAGAGATCCGGGAGTGGTATGGATCGCCATGTCAGGGTGGCTGGAGCGGTATCATCAAATCCCCGATGCAAAATTCGATGTGCGCTGCATGATCGAACAGGTCGCAGGTGAGTCGCTTGAGCAGGCAAAGCTCCACGGCATCAGCTACGCTCAGGAGCAAGCCGTCATCGAGATGGCAGAGCGCCGCGCCAAGGGTGAGCCGCTGCAATATATCCTCGGAGAATGGGAATTTTTCGGGATGCGGATGTTCGTGGGGGAGGGTGTACTGATCCCCAGACCGGACACCGAGATCCTGGTGGAAACCGTCCTCGAAAAATGCAAGACCATCCGGAAACCGCGCATCATCGACCTTTGTACCGGTTCGGGATGCATTGCGCTCGCACTCCGGAAGCACCTGCCGGACAGCGAAGTCCATGCACTCGATCTCAGCGAAGCCGCGCTGGCCTATGCGCAGCGGAATATCCGCTATCACGGGCTTCCTGTTACACTGCATCAGGCGGACGTGCTGGATGCGCAGAAACCGCAGGAATCCGGCACATTTGACATCATCGTCAGCAATCCGCCGTACCTCACGAGCGCGGAAATGGAACACCTCCAGCCGGAGATCCGGCATGAACCGGCATCGGCACTTGCTGCCGGTGCGGACGGACTGGAGTTTTACCGCGGCATCACCAATGTGTGGAAAACGGCACTTTCGGACGGCGGATGGCTTGCATTCGAGATCGGCGAACAGCAGGGAAAGGCTGTCGCGGAGATCCTGAAACAGCAGGGATTCAGCGAAATACAGATCATTCCGGACTACGCCCACCACGACAGAGTGGTCATCGGGCAAAAACCTCATTGTCCCGGAAATGATACACAAAAACATTGACAAAGGGGGCTTGCTGTGATATAATAATCACAGAAAATCACAAACCCCGAAGGAGGCATTCCATTATGGCGAAGGCAAAGGCAAAAGCAGAAAAGAAAAGCCTGATGTACCAGGCACCGGCTTCCACAGAGGAGAAGAAAAAAGCCCTCGAAGCCGCAATGAAAATGATCGAAAAAACCTACGGCGCAGGCGCGATCATGCGTCTGGGACAGCGTCAGAAGATGGACGTGGAGGTCATCCCGACCGGTTCCATGACGCTCGACCTTGCACTCGGTGTCGGCGGCGTGCCGCGCGGCAGGATCATCGAGCTGTACGGTCCGGAAAGCTCCGGTAAGACCACCGTTGCGCTCCATATCGTCGCAGAGGCGCAGAAGCGCGGCGGTGAGGCGGCGTTCATCGACGTGGAGCACGCGCTCGATCCGAAGTACGCCAAGGCGCTCGGCGTGGACATCGACAACCTGCTCGTGTCCCAGCCGGATTCCGGTGAGCAGGCGCTGGAAATTGCCGAGCAGCTCGTGCGCTCCGGTGCGATCGACGTACTCGTCGTGGACTCCGTTGCGGCAATGACCACCAAGGCCGAGATCGACGGCGAAATGGGCGACAACCACGTCGGTCAGCTCGCAAGACTGATGTCGCAGGCCATGCGCAAGCTGACCTCTGTTGTCTCCAAGACCGGATGCGTTGCCATTTTCATCAACCAGATCCGTGAGAAGATCGGCGTCCTCTACGGCAATCCGGAAACCACCCCCGGCGGCCGTGCGCTGAAATTCTACGCGACCGTGCGCATGGATGTCCGCAAGGGCGAGGTCATCAAGGAAGGCGGCATCCCGATCGGCAACAAGATGAAGGTCAAGATCGTCAAGAATAAGGTCGCGCCGCCGTTCCGTGAGTGCGAATTTGAGAACATCTACGGACAGGGCATCAACCGCGACGGCGAGATCATCGACCTGGCCGTCGATCTGGATATCGTCAAGAAGTCCGGCTCGTGGTTCAGCTACAATGGCGAGAAGATCGGTCAGGGACGCGATTCCGTCAAGAAGAAAATGATGGAGGATGAGAATTTCCGCAAGGAGATCGAGGAGAAGATCCTCGCACAGATCGACAAGATCGACCTGACTTCCTCCGGCGATGACGACGACGAGGAGGATGCCGCTGCCGGCGCATCGGCGGCACTGGAATCCGAGGACAGCGAGCGCGTATCGGTGTCGGCTGGCGGTGAGTCTGCCGCAGAGGACATCAGCGCGGATGACGATTTTGAAGAATTCGATCCCACGGAGTAACCCATGCAGATCCTGGAAGTGCAGAAACAGCGCTCTTATTTTGAAGTGAAAACGGAAGCTGCCGTCTACGAGATAGACGGCAGCCTTCTGCGTGAATACCATCTGGAAGCCGGATGCGATGCAGACGAGGCGCTCCTACAGTCGCTGCATGACCGTTCACGCGAAAAAAGGGCGTATCAGCGGGCTTGCTACCTGCTGGATGAGAGGGATTATTCCTACGTCATGCTCTACCGCAAGCTGAACCAGACCTACCGCGACAAGGCGCTTTGCCGCAAGATCTGCGACCGTCTGGCGCAGTCCGGCCTGATCGACGACCGGAGATATGCCGAGAAATGCGCGGAATATCTCGTCGAGCGCAAGAAATACGGCATCTACCGCGCAAAGCAGGAAATGCTGCACCGGGGGCTGGACAAGACGCTGGTGGAAAATGCCCTTGCGGATCTGGAGGAGCAGGCGGAGGAAAACATTCCGGCGGTTCTGGAAAAGAAATATGGCCGCATCCTCACCGATCCGAAGGATTTCAAGACACGCGAGAAGGTCATTGCCGGCATGGCGCGGCTGGGATACAATTTCCGGAGTGTCAAGGATGCGATCGAGGACTATTTTGCGGATTGGGACGAGGATGAGGAATAGCGTGCGCGGCACGCACAGGCTGTCAAAAAAAGTTGTTTTGTAAGAACATGGGCGAAGCCCCCGCAATATAGCCTCTTCCCCCAAAAAATAGCATCCGGCGTAAAAAATCATAACAGGAGGTTTGCCGCATGGCGATCAAGGTCGGCTTAGTTTCACTGGGCTGTGAGAAAAATTTAGTAGATTCGGAGCGAATGCTCCACAAACTCCGCGCACACGGCTATGAGCTGGTGACGGAATTCGGCGAATCGGACGTGGCTGTGGTCAATACCTGCGGTTTCATCCAGTCCGCCAAGGAAGAAGCGATCGAGACCATTCTGGAGATCGCCAAACTCAAAGAAGAAGGCAGAGTCAAGAAGCTCATCCTCACCGGATGTCTGACCGAGCGCTACAAAGAGGAGGCCGCGGCGGAATTTCCGGAAGCAGATGCTGTCATCGGTATCGGCGATAATAAGGATATTGTCGATATTCTGGACAAAGTGCTTCACGGCGAGCGCATTGTCCGCTTTTCGCCGAAAATGGACGTGGAACTCTCCGGCGAGCGCATCCTCTCGACACTTCCCTTCTTCTCGTATCTGAAAATTTCCGAGGGATGTTCCAATTGCTGCACCTACTGCGCGATCCCCATGATCCGCGGCAAATACCGCAGCACACCGATGGAACAGCTTCTCGACGAGGCGAACTGGATGGCAGAGAACGGCGTGACGGAACTGAACATCATCGCACAGGATACCACACGCTACGGCGAGGATCTCTACGGCGAAAACAAACTTTGCGAACTCCTGCACAAACTCTGTCAGATCGAGAAACTCCGCTGGATCAGAGTGCTGTACTGCTATCCGGAGCGCATCACGGATGAACTGATCGAAACCATCGCGAATGAGCCGAAGATCGTCAAGTATCTCGATATGCCCATCCAGCACTGCAATGACGACATTTTAAAGCGCATGAACCGCCCGTCCACGAAGGCGAAACTCTACGAAGTCATCCGGAAACTCCGCACCGCCATGCCGGACATCGTCCTGCGCACGACGCTCATCACCGGTTTCCCGGGCGAGACGGAGGAGCAGTTCGAGGAGCTGTGCAAATTCACGCAGGACATCATGTTCACGCGGCTGGGATGTTTTGCGTATTCGCAGGAGGACGGCACCAAGGCCGGTGCGTTCCCTGACCAGCTTGACGACGAGGTCAAGCAGCACCGCGCCGATGTCATCATGGAACAGCAGATGCACATTTCCTATGACTACAATATGCGCCAGCTCGACACGGTGAAAACCGCCGTGGTCGAGGGCTTTGACAAGTGGGCAGAGTGCTATTTCGGCAGAACGGCTGCCGATGCACCGGACATTGACGGCAAGGTGTTTTTCTCGTCGGAGCGAAAGCTTGCGGTCGGCGAGTATGTCACGATCCGCATAAACGATATGCTGGACTATGATCTGCTGGGAGAGGTGATCGAAGATGAATCTGCCGAATAAGCTGACGCTGGCGAGGATCCTGCTCGTACCGGTCTTTCTGGTGTGTATGTATGTGCGTTTCCCGTTTCACTATACGGCGGCGCTTCTGGTCTTTGCCGCCGCATCCATCACGGATGCACTCGACGGAAAGATCGCGCGTTCCCGCAATCTTGTGACCACGTTCGGAAAATTTGCGGATCCCCTGGCGGATAAGATCCTGGTGCTGGCGGCATTTGCAGCAATGGCGGACATTGGTGCGGTGCAGGATGATACCATTGGGCTGTACTACCCGATCCATGTCAATGGCATCGTGGTGACGATCATCGCAGCGCGTGAATTTATGGTATCCGGTCTGCGCCTTGTGACTGCCGAAAAGGGTGTTGTTGTGGCAGCCGGCATCTGGGGCAAGCTGAAAACAGCGTTCACGATGGTGACGGAGGTCGTGATCCTGCTGCTGTTTTTTGTGGTAGAGGATCTCAGGATCTATGCACCGGTGATGACACCTGTCACCGGATGGATCATTTTTGCACTGGTCTGGATCTCGGTAGCGCTTACGATCATCTCCGGCGGCGTGTACCTCAAGGGCTATTGGAAATATATTGATATGAAATAAAACAGGCGTAAAAATCTCCCCCTGACAGCACATTGTCAGGGGGAGTGATTTGTTTACTCGATATACGACGAGCTGACAGGCACATCATACGAATCGATCACATTTCCGAATTCGTCATAGTAGTACTCATTGAGTGTCGTTTCGTTATTCCCGAATGCGTAGACTGGATTTCCGGATGCATCGTAGTAGACGGCTTCGCTGGAACCATTGGTCTTGCTGGCGATGAGCGCTTCGCACTTGTCGGCAGCGGATGCCGGAACAACGTAGTAATTGTTGTTGATGAACAGCGAGTAGTTCTCGCCGGAATCAATGCAGTTGCGCTTGGCTTCCTTCAGGACGGCGTAGAGTTCCGGATAGTTTTCCTCCAGACGTTCATCTTCTATGCCATACGGCAGAACGATCGTGTAGAACTGCGCGGCATTGTTGCGATAGTACGCATTGCCGAGGGTGCTGTGCGGATACTGCTTGCTGACGCAGGTGGAATCCTCCGGACGGTAGAGCCGGATGCCCATGGCAGGCGCTGCGGAGTTGGCATTGATGAAACCAGCGTATTCTGCCGGTGTGAACGGACGGAATCCCCACTCCTCCAGCATTTCGATGGATTCGGTGCAGCAGTCATAGACCGGAACGCTGTTGAGCCAGCCCCAGATGTCCGATGTCCGGAAGTCCTCAGCGCTCATCTTCGCAATATCTCTGCCGTACGCTTCGGCAAGTGCAGGGATCTGCTCGGATGCGTGATAGAGCGTGACCTGATGATAGCCGGCATTGTAGCTCGTTTCATTGAACGCTGTCATGGACAGTACGACCTGATTCGGCAGGACGTATCCCGCGCCGGTCTGATAGGTGCTGTAACGGCTCGTCAATTGTCTGGATGCGCCGTTTTTGGCAGCTTCACCGTAAAGCTCCGTTCCCTGTACGATGGACAGGAGCTGCTGGACTTCATCCGGATAGAGGTCGTAGGAACGATGGATGACCGTTCCGGCGAGGGTGTAATAGGTGATAGAGAAGCTGGACTGTGCGGCATAGCTTGCCCTTGTGCCCTCCGGCAGCGGCTGGCTCGGATCGTCGAGGAGATCCTGACGTTTCTGATAGCCGCCATCGTCAAGGAAGATCGGGTAATCGACAGTGAAGCCCTGCTCGTAGCTGCCGTCAAAGGTCAGCCCGATATAGCGCTCCTCTGCCATCTGGAGCTGGAATGCATCCATGTCGGCATTCTTGTCACGCACCTTGACGAGGTCACGGTGCATCGAGCAGATCGCAGAGATGACATCGCGGTCGGTGTATTCGAGATCGAACTCCATCGACGAGTAGGAACGGTAGCTCGGATCGAAATCCAGCTCGACCGAACGGACACCGGCAGCCGCCGGAACATAATTCACTCTGCCGAAGCATCCGGTCAGCGTGATGAGGAAGAACGCACCGAGCGAGACCGCAACGGTCGCCGCATAGGTGATAAGCGATTTCCAGAATTTCTTGAAGCCGCGCTTGCGGATGACTTCCATCACGAAGTACACGATCGCGGAGAACAGGAGTGCCGGCCCGAAGACATCGGCTTCCATCAGGCAGAGGATGGCAACGGTGATGAGCGTGAGCATCACATGATAGATCGCGGTGTAGATGAACGGCTTGCCGACGTGTTCTGCCTTGCGGCGGATGTAGAGCTGCCATGCGAGGACGAGGAGCGCCGCGGAGAGCAGCAGGATCACAAAGAACCAGCGCAGATAGCTCGGCAGCATATCATGCATATGCGTCTGCGTCGCAGAGAAGCCGTATTCATAGCTGCTGTTATGGTTCAGATCACCGGACAGCAGCATGATGAGATAGAACAGACCGCCGATGGGGCTCATGAAACCCACGATCTGCCAGTGATACTCGAAATCGAAATACAGCTCATTGGAGAGGACAGCAGCCACGAGTGCGACTGTGCCGGGGATCAGGCAGTTGAGCAGAAAGTTCGTGTAGATGCTCTCGAACAGCGTGCCGCAGCAAACCGTCACAAAGGTGCTGAGGGTGTAGTACAGCAGCATCAGGACCAGCAGTCCGAGCGAACCGAGGAGATAGTACTTGCCGAGGGTGGTGATGAATTCTCCCTGACTGTCGAACGGGCTGTTCGTACTTGACCAGTTTATGAACGGAGAAAGTGCGAAAAACAGGATCCAGCCGATCACGACGCTCACCAGATACGGGATGGCGTAGGTCAGGAAACCGCCGATATAATTAGCAAAGAAGCGCTGTGTACCGGTCAGCGGAAGCGTGTAGAGCATATCGACTTTGGTTTTCTTGTGCAGTTCGATGAAGGCATTGATGGCGCCCAACATCCCTAAGAACACCGCTGCGCCCAGACAGCCGCAGCCGAGGACGACATAGACCTCACCGTGGAACGAGTGAAAATAGGCATCTGTCACGCGGGTGTCAGAGATCATTTCGACCAGAGCCGCTGTCATCGCGACCGGAATGCCGAGGAGATAGAGAATGCACGAAACGATGGTCATTTTGCGGTTCTGATGGATCATCCGCAGGGCGTAGCGCATGGGAAGTCCATTACGCGAAGACGTTGCTGTCATAGCCGAGTCCCTCCAGTTCGTAGATAAAGATTTCCTCCAGCGTCAGCGGGATCAGATCCGCCACGAGAGGATGGTGTGGTGCGAGTGCGGTACGGATGGTATTCTCGTCGCCCTTGGCGATGATGTGATAGATGGACTGCATTTTGTCGAAGTGCAGGATCTCCAGCCCCGGAAAATCTGCCTGCGTGAACACGCGCTCCTTGTCAGCAAATGCCGCCTGTACCTTGTGGACAGCGCCTTTCAGGCTGTCGAGCTGGCGGTTGAAGATGATCTTGCCCTTGTGGAGCAGAGCCGCGGTGTCGCACATTTCGTTGATCTCTTTGAGGTTGTGGGAAGAAATGACGACGGTCAGACCGCGTTCACACATGGCATCGACGAGCATACGCTTGACGATGATGCGCATGGTGGGATCGAGTCCGTCGAATGCCTCGTCGAGCAGGAGATACGGCGTGCAGCAGGCGATGCCGGTGATGACGATGGCTTGGCGCTTCATACCTTTGGAGAATGTGGAGATCTTCCGGTTTCGGGGGAGCTGGATCGCACCTTCGAGCTTTTCAAAGATCTCGTCGGAGAAATTCGGGTAGAAGGACTTGTAGAATTTTTTGAGCCCGTCGAGGGTGAAATCCGCGTACTGGACGGTCTCGTCATTGATGAAGAAGACCTTCTGCTTGGCGGAAACGTTGTCATAGACCGGCTCATCGTCGATGAGGACTTTGCCGGATTCGGGGGAATAGATACCGCTGAACAAGCGGAGAATGGTGGATTTACCGGCACCGTTCGAGCCGAGCAGACCGAACGCTGTTCCCTCCGGAATGGTCAGATCCACGCCGTCGAGCGCAACGAAGTCATCAAAGCGCTTGACAGTACCCTCTAATTTCATCATGATGCATTGTCCTCCTTTTCTGATGGCGTGAATTGGTCGAGTCGTTCGTGGAGGGTATCCTTCTGGATGCCGACTTCGAGCGCACGGGCAACGGCGGCATCGAAATCGCTGAGGATATGTTCCTGTGCGAGCAGAGCATCGGGCTTGGCAACGAAGCTGCCGCGTCCGGCGAGGGAATAGATGATGCCGTCGCGTTCGAGCAGCGTGTACGCCTTAGCGACGGTATTGGGATTCACACCGAGATCCGTCGCGAGAGAACGGACGGACGGGAGCTTATCCTGTTCGCTGAGGACACCTTTCATGATCAGTTCCACGACGCGGCGGTAGAGCTGTTCATAGATGGGTGTACGGCTCATGAGGTCGATGTCAAACATACGCCTCCTCCTTTCTTACATGAGATTTTCTTCATAATTGCTTCCCTTGATCGTTTCTGTGTACTAACGATGTCTTATGTGTATTATCTGAATTAGTACAGCTATAGTATACCATACTTTTTCGGGTTTGTCAAGAGGGAGAGAGAAAAATTAGGAATGAGGAATTAGGAATTAGAAATTATGGCTTCACCCAGATGGCTGCTAATATAAAAAAGATACTGCTGAAAAAAACAAATCTCAGAAACATCCGGCGACAGCCGGACACTGAAATTTGTACACATCCAAGAATTCTGAGTTCGCGTTTTTGTGAGTTCTGCCGAAAATCTGCACGACTCTTGACATTTTGAAAAAATCGTGGTACACTAAACTTAGCACTCAGAGAGATGGAGTGCTAACACTTACAAACCTTGACTGCCAGAGAGGAGGGCGTATTCCCGTGAACGAACGAAAGCTGAAGATTCTGGCTGCCATCGTGGAGGAGTACGTTCGGACAGGTGAACCTGTCGGTTCCAAGGCGATCGCCAGTCTGCCGGATATCGGCGTTTCGGCGGCGACCGTCCGCAACGATATGGCATTGCTCGAACAGCTCGGCTACTTAGAGCAGCCTCACACCTCCGCAGGCAGAGTCCCCACCATCAGCGGCTACCGGCTCTATATCGAAGAACTGATGCGGCCGCCGGCACTTCCCGATGCGGAGCGCGAACGCCTCGACGATATGCTCGAAGCGCAAGGCCCACTCACCGAGGAGCTGCTGATCCAGAACGCCACCACCGCACTCGCGGAGCTGACACAGTGTGCAGCCGTTGTGAGTGACTTTTCTCCGAAATTCTCGGTCATTTCCAAGGTCGAGGTCATTCCGGCAGGCAAGCGCGTTTACGTTGTCCTGCTCATCACATCCGGCGGCGCGATCAAGAATAAGGCTTGCCGGCTGGAATTCGATCTGACCAACGAGCAGCTCGGAATGTTCTCCGAGTACCTCGCACAGAATCTCGAAGGCGTGAGCGTGGCGGACTTGTCCGACGAACGCATGGCAAATCTCACCGCAGCGATGAGTGCTTACATGATGACCATGGCACCGCTGGTGCAGGGCATCTGCGAACTGTCGAGAGATCTCCGGCAGCACGCACTCTTATTTAAAGGTGAGAAAAACCTGTTCTCCTACGAGGATCTGGACAAGATGGAAGTCGTGCGGTTCATCGAGCATAAGGACGAGCTGGTCAAGCTTCTGGACGATTCGTTCAGCGGCATCCGCGTGATGTTCGGCGAGAGCGACGACAGCTTCGTCATCGGCAATTCGTCGATGATCGTGTCGAAATACCGCAAGGGCGACCACAATGTCGGTTCGCTGGGTGTCATCGGCCCGATGCGGCTCGATTACGCGAAGGTGATCCCGTATCTGGAATATTTTTCCCAGAAAATCACAGACCTGATCTCGGAGGATGCCGAAGCACCGCCGAAACAGGACGATCCAACATAGAGATAGAAAGAGGGTGAATCCCATGAGTGAAATGAACGAAAATCAGGAGATCCTCGATGAGGAGCTCGAATCCGCTGAGGAAACAGAGGAGCTGACAGACGAAGCAGAGGAAACTGCTGATGCGGATTCCGAGGTGAGCGAAGACGTTTCGCCGGAGGAAGCCATCGAAGCAGAGAAAGAGCGTTATCTGCGGCTGTATGCGGAGTTCGACAACTTCCGCAAGCGCACCGCAAAGGAGAAGATCGAAGCTTACGGCGATGCGACTGCACGCTGTATCGAACAGCTTCTTCCTGTGCTGGACAATTTCGAGCGTGCGATGGAAGCACCGTGCAGCGACGAAGCGTATCAGTCCGGCATGGAGATGATCTTTGGTCAGATGAAGAACTTCTTGGAAAAGCTCGGTGTGACCGAGATCGAATCGCTTGGCGCAGAGTTTGATCCCAATGTCCATAACGCCATCAAACAGGGCGAAGCCACCGAAGAATACCCCGAAGGCACTGTCTGTGAGGTGTTTCAGAAGGGCTATATGCTGAAGGAAAAGCTGATCCGTCCGGCAATGGTCGCTGTGGCAGGGTAATTCATAAAAATCATAACGTATATTCTGAATTTACGAAAGGGAGTTATCTATCATGAGCAAAATTATCGGTATTGACCTCGGTACAACCAATTCCTGTGTCGCTGTCGTAGAGGGCGGTAACGCAGTTGTCATCACAAACGCAGAGGGCGCAAGAACCACTCCGTCCGTTGTCGCTTTCTCCAAGACCGGCGAGCGTCTGGTCGGCAAGGTCGCTAAGAACCAGGCGATCACCAACCCCGACAAGACCATTTCTTCCATCAAGCGCCACATGGGTTCTGACTATAAGGTAGACATCGACGGCAAGAAGTACACCCCGCAGGAGATCTCCGCGATGATCCTCCAGAAGCTGAAGGCTGACGCAGAGGCTTATCTCGGCGAGTCCGTTACTGAGGCAGTGATCACCGTTCCGGCCTACTTCACCGATGCACAGCGTCAGGCGACCAAGGACGCAGGTCAGATCGCTGGTCTGAATGTCCGCAGAATCATCAACGAGCCGACCGCTGCTGCACTGTCCTACGATATTGATAAGGAAGAAGACCAGAAGGTCATGGTGTATGACCTCGGCGGCGGTACGTTCGATGTTTCCATCATCGAGATGGGCGAGGGCTTCCAGC
>JAFPXW010000346.1 GCA_017394565.1 Oscillospiraceae bacterium
CTGCTTACGCTGGCGCGGACGGATTTTAGCAGCTTGTAACTAAAAAGCCCTTAGCTAAGGAGATTTTCCCAAAGCTAAGGGCTCTTTCTATTAAGAGAACGATTTTAAAACGTGCCGTCAGGCACACCAAAATTCCTCATTCCTAATTTCCCGCAAACTGGCTCTCATGCCGTGCGAAGAAGTCGGTTCGCGGGGGGAGGAATTTCAGCTTGTGGTTTGCGCCGGTGAAGTAGGTCAGCGGCTCCAGGAAGGTGTCCCACGACCAGATGCGCTCGTCCACTTCCAGATATTCGCGGAATTTCTCCGTGCCGAACGGTGCCATCGGGTGCAGGAGGATCGCCGCCACTTTCAGGATGTAGAACAGGTTGGCAAGCGCCTGTGCAAGCTCTTCCTTCGAGACCTCATCGGGCTTGACCGCCTTGGCCATGTACTTCGAGCCGCCGCGGATATAGCTGTCGATGACGTAGGTACACTGGTGGAACGCAAACTTCGACATATGGCGCTCATAGGTGAGCATCGCCTTCTTCGCGTCCTCCACAAAGCTCTCCTCCGGCGCCAGATCCGGCAGGATGCCGTCAAAGCTGTTCTGCGTGGTGTAGAACGCCGTGCGGATCATGCGGTTGTAGACGTTCGTCAGGAGCGCATTCTTGACAACGGGATCGGAGAACTTCGGATCGCTCACATCCTTGCCCTCGGCGCGAAGCTTGGCTTCTTCCTCCAGCAGCGGCGCATTGAAGGGCTTCGGGCAGAACGAAACACTCTGCTGTCCCAGACCGAATTCCAGCCAGTGCATACGCAGCTGCTCCGGGGTATAGTATTTCAGCAGGTCGTCTGCCATCGGCGGCTTGATGGAGCCGGAACTCGATGCCTTCTTGTCGAGGAACAGGATGTGGTAATTCGCGATGATCGTCGGCATCTGGAGTTCACCGGCCGGCGGTGTGCAGGTCTTTTCCTCGTCGATCTGGCTTGCCATCCACATGGCAGGCTCGGCGATGCCGTAGAAATAGATATTGTCCTGCCCGATGAACTGGTACACCTGTGCATCCGGCTCGCACCACCAGTCCTCCCAGTCGGAACGGTCGCGTCCGATGGATTCCAGGTAAGCCTGCGTGAAGGAGATCGGCGCCCAGAGGGATTCCGGCCATACCCAGACTGTCAGACCGTCTACGCCTTCCATTTTGGGGGCTTTGACACCCCACTCGATGTTGCCGGTCAGACGGAACGGCACGAGCGTCTTGCCGGTACGGTAGCGGATGCCGGCGTCTGTCAGCACCTTGCAGGCCTCGTCGCAGTCAGAGAGCGTGGAAAATTCGATCGTGAAGCTCGGCTTCTTCTCCTCCGGGAAGTACTGATGCTCCGGCATCCGGGACTTCACGGCGAGGTACTGCTCCTCGAAATCGCGCTTGATGTAGATGACAGGGGGCTTGAGGAATTCGTCGATGGTCTTCCAGACCACAGGGCGCACGTCCTTGCGTTTTTTGAGGATCTCCACCCAGTCCATCATGAGCTGCTCGTAATCGCGGAGCTTGAAGTACCAGTTGGTGACGGGCTTCATGGTCGGTGTTTCGCCGGTGAGGGCGGACACGGGGTTGATGAGATTCTCCGGCATATACTGATGGCCGAGGTCACATTCGTCGGCATAGCCCTTCTCGGACTGGCATCCCTCGACGGGGCACTTGCCGATGACCTGTCTGCCGTTGAGGAACACGCCGGCCTTCTCGTCAAAGAACTGCTTGGTCGTGATCTGCTGGAGCTGACCTCTGGCGTGGAGGGTGCGAATGAACCAGTCGGTCACTTCCTCGTGGATCTCGCGAGTTCTGCCCAGACCGGAGGCGCCGAACAGGTTCGGGGAGATGCCGTAAGCATCGAGGGTAGCCTTCTGCTTGTCGTGGTTGCGCTGTACAAAATCGGTCAGCGAGCCTTCAAATTCGCCGTTCTCGACCTTCTTGCGCCAGCCCTCGGCGATGGGAGAGCCGTAGCAGTCCGTACCGGACACGAAGATGACGTTCTCCTTGCCGATGCGGTCGCGCAGGAAACGCGCGTAGGTGTCCGCAAACACGAGCATACCGCCGACATGGCCGAAGTGCAGTTCCTTGTTGCCGTAGGGCATACCGCCGGTGACGACTGCACGCTTGGGAAATTCCGGACGGGGGATCTCAAAATTCTGTTTGGATTTGTCCTTTGCCATAATACTGTTCCTTTCGTTTCAGGGAATGCGGCATCAGCCGCTTCCTTTCTATTATAGCACAAGTGGGGGAGGAAGTCAATTTATAATTAGGAATTAGGAATGAGGAATGAGGAATTGTTTAGTGCGTAGTTCGTAGTGCGTAGTTCGTAGTTGTGGTATCTACTCTGTATAAGCGACTGCCTGCGCTCGTTCACTCGCTGGGCATCTGCTTAGCTACGCGATGAATGAATGGGGCTGCGCCCCAAACCCCATAACTCATCACTAAAAAAGCCCCCCGGCTTTGGAATAC
>JAFPXW010000026.1 GCA_017394565.1 Oscillospiraceae bacterium
CTACGCACCACGAACTACGCACTTTACTTCACCGCCTCAGCGGTGAAGTAACCCCCCGTTCGCCGCACTTGCCAGCATATTCCATGTCTTGCAGTCCACGGCATTCGTCGGTGTCAAGCCCGACAGCTTCTGGAACGGCTGGAGTGACCGGATGGTGTCGGCATCAAAGACACCGGACAGAGGACAGTCCGGAATGTCCCCATATTCCTGCGAAAGCTCATGCAGGATGGACTGGATGACCAGCACTGTGAAGCCGCGGTCGCCGGACAGGATCTGCGCGGTGGGCACATTCGGGAACGCATCCAGCGGTTCGGGGACGGTTTCGATGAGGTCGCGGTAGACCTCGGCGATTTTCTCCCAGGTGGACGGATCGGCTTCTCCGGTCTGCCGCAAGCCGTAATATTGCTGAAACGCGCGGACGGCATCGGCGGTCGTCTTGCCGTAAATGCCGTCCGGGATGACGCGCGGGATCGACGGATTGTAGTAGGAAATGCCGTGCAGCATCGCCTGTAATTCGCGGATGTGGCTCCGCTGCTGTTCGATGGTGTAACTCATGGAGATGCTCCTTTCCGGAATGTCATCAAAATGCCGCTGTATCGAAGAAAACTCACCGTATCGTGTACCCTGGTGCCTGATACGGTCTTTTTTCATACCCGAACCGCAGATCGGAATACAGCCCCGAAATGCCGTCCCATGTCACAGCGCCGACCGCACCGTTGGGGCTGAGTCCGGCGTAACGCTGGAATGCGGTGACAGCCGCCTTCGTGACCGGCCCGAAATAGCCGGTATTGCGCACTTCCGGAATTGTCGGGATCGTGCGGTGGATGTAGGTCAGGTATTCCTGCAATACGCGGACATAGTCATTCGTCATGCCCTCCTGCAATACGAATCCCGGATACAGCAGAGGGATCCACTCCGCATCCTCGACCGGAATGGATGCCGCAATGCCGGCATAGGCGCGGTAAATGTCGTCCCATGTCGCTTCATCCACGATCCCCGTGACCGGCAGCCCGTAAACACGCTGGAATGACCGCACGCTTGCGGCCGTCTGTGCGTCGTAGACACCCGTGATCTCCAGCGGCTCGACGGATTCGTAATACACGCCGATGACTGCCAGAAAATACTGCAAACCGCGCACCTGCTCGTTTTCCATGGAGAGCGAGAGGTCTTCCTCGAACTGCATCGGCAGATCCTCGATGGTGATGCCCTCGGAATCGAGCTCCGCCAGACGCTTGACACTCGTGTAAATATACGCGATCCGGTACCACGTCGCCTTATCGACCGCACCCGTCACCGGCAGGGAGAACACCTGCTGGAACGTGCGCACCGTGTCCTCGGTCGCGGCATCGAAATCCCCCGAAGCCAAGGGGATCTTCGGGATGGCTGGGTAGTTGCGTGAAATGCGGTTGAGCTGGATCTGGATGGTCTGCACCGCCATGCCGGACGCACCGGCGGAGAGGATGGAGCCGGGGTAACTCATGGTTTTCGAGCGAACAGGGGCATTTCTCACGATCTCAATATCATCTCCGTAGTAGTATTGCAGGATCTCAAACGGCACGAATCCCTGCCGCGCCAGATCGACCGTTCCCCACTGGGACAGTCCGGCGCAGGTGGAAGTCGTTCCGTTGCAGAACGCGGTGAACAGCGGTTCAATGCGTCCCTGCCGCCGGACGTAATCGTCGAACAATTCATCCACGAGGGCGGCGATGTTGTCGTAGATCTGCCTGCCCTCGATGAATTTCTGGTCGTACTGCGTCACGGCAGTGATGTCAAAATCATAACCGCGCGACGGATACCATTCCGTATAGATGCGATTCAGGGCAAAACTCGTGATCGCGTAAATATTGGCACGGAGCGCGACGTCCGGCCATGTGGGGAAAATTTCACTCGATGCGACATTTTTGATGTAATCGGGATACGACACCGTGACATTCGGTGCGGCTTCATCGGGAGCGCCGAGGTGGACGGTGATGGTTTCGGGAATAAAGGGCTCGCCGGTCAGCATTCCGAACCTCCCTCCTGACAGTCCTCCGACCGTCCGACGGAATTGGGATCAATATCGCCGTCCGAAGCCTCGCCGTTCAGCGGCAGCGGTACAAGCTGAAAGACCTGCCGCGTGGTGATGCCGGCGAAAATGTGGACATCATTCGCCTGTGTCCGGAAGAACCCCTTGGCGGCGATGCGGATCTCACAGCTTGCAAAGGGGCGCAGATTTTCGGGCACCTGTGACAGATCGGCAGGCGGTGCCGGCAGGGAAACGGTCGGTGTTTCGCCGTTTTCGTCAGTGATGAGCAGGTAGCTCAGGTGCAGGACTTTACCGATGCGCGTAAAGACGGACACTTTGGCATCCGGCACGGGGTAGGCGCTGTCAGCGGCGGATGTGATGATGCGCAGGAAACCTTCGGCGGTATGGGAATTTTCGTATTCCGACTGTGCCGTCCATTCCTCCGGAAGCTGCGGCGGGAGAGGGGAGATGTACTGCGGCAGTTCCGGATCGCCGTAATCTGCGAGATTCTCGGACGGATCGGGCAGATCGGGACGTTTTTCGGGTTCGTCGGAAAGGACATCGGGCATGAGGGGTTCAGGTGAAGCGGCGGTCGTTTCAGGCACCGGCAAAGGCGTGACTTCCGGCTCGGAAACGGGGCCGATCGGGGGTTCGTGTGACATGGCAGGCGTGGAGGGATTTTCCGGAACGGCGGAAACTTGGCGTTTTCCGTACATCCGGAGCATTTCCTCCTGATATTTTCTGGCAAGTTCGGATATATTCTCTTGCATAGCAGATACCTCCCTGTGTGGTCGTTGTTGGAATGATATGCAGGTGGGAGGAGAAGTATGACAGGGCAAAAAAAGACCGCCCCGTGAGGGACGGCAGTGGGATAGTGAAAAATGAATCGTGAATGGTGAATGATGAATAGTGAATAATGAAAAAAGTAACCGCCCAGCTCTGGCAAGCTAACGGGCGGTTGACTTTCATTCACCGTTTATAAGCAGGAGCAACCGTCAACCGGTATGCCCTTGTTGTATTCATTATATCACAAAGCCGGAGGTTTGTCAATCGTCTTGCCCCGTTTGTGTCGATTTTCTGAAACTTTCCCCATTCCTCTTGCAAAAAACGCAAAAGTGTGGTATCATATATAACATAGAATCTCAAGGATGGAGGATACGCATGGGAAAATTTACCGGCAGTGAGTGCATCATCTGTCAGAAACGTTTCACGGAGGACGATGACATCGTCGTTTGTCCGGATTGCGGAACGCCTTATCACCGTGAATGCTGGGCGGCGAAGGGCAAGTGTATCAATACCTCTCTGCACGCGGTCGGCGGAAGCTGGGGTGCGGTGCAGCAGGAAAATTTGCTGCGGCATGGCGGAAAAGTCTGCCCCCATTGTCAGCAGGTCAATCCGCCGGATGCCCGCAGATGCAATTCCTGCGGTGGCGATCTGGAAACCGAGGACTACGCTGGCGAGCGTGTCCGCATTCCGCTGCCGAACGGCGGTGAGATGTTCTTTGAGCCGCAGGATCCGTGCTGCGGACTTTCGCCGGATGAGAAGATGGAGGAGGAACGGCTTGGGGATGTGGCGAGCTTTGTCCAGAAGAATACGCCCTACTATGTGCCGCTGTTCCGGCGTTTCCGCGATACGGGACATAAGCTTTCGCTCAATCTGACGTGTGCGCTGTTTCCGCATCTGTATTTTGCGTACCGGAAAATGTGGTCGATGGCGATCATTAGCTGCATCATCATGATCGTTTGCAGCCTGCCGAATGTGATGCTGGGAATGCTGCAAACGCTGAACACACCGGAATTTATGCAGAGCCTGTCGGAGATGTACGGCGTGGATGCGACGGAGATGTTCACCGGACTGACGGGATTTCTGAAAGCGAATGAAGCACTGCTCGAAAACCTCAATGTGCCGATGTATCTGATCGGCATTGCGATCCGGATGCTGTTCTGCCTGTTCGGGAATCATATGTACTACCGGTTCGTGCTGAAACGTGTCGGCAGGATCCGCCAGACGGCACCGAATGCGCACGTCCGCAAGGCACTGCTGGATGCGGAGGGCGGAACGAACCGCTGGAATGTCCTCGGCGGCATCGGCATCTACTACGGTCTGCTCTGCGGCTTGTATATGCTGCTCATGATCGTGTTTATGTAAATGTACCATAAAAAAAGAACCCCCGAAGTGTTAAAATACGCTTCGGGGGTTCTTTTTTTGCTTTATGTATCGCCGTTTTCATCCGGACTGCTCTGCTTGGAGAGCCGGTCGATGGCGTTGGTGTTGAGCTTGGCGGTGAGCTTGAGTCTGCCGACCTCCTGCTCGATCTTGTCGAGATCGACAGCACAGCGATGGAAACGCTTGATGTTCGTTTCCTGCTCGGATTCGAGCGCCGTGATGCGTTCAAGCTGGGATTCGAGTGCCTTGATCCGGTCAAGCGCATCCCCTAAATGCCCTGCCAGCGTTTCGAGCTGGTGCGTCAGCGATTCGTTCTCGCGGCGCAGTTCGGCATTGAGCTTGTTCTGGCGTTCGCCGAATTCACGGAGCGTCTGCGGCAGGTGGCTCAGTCCGCCTTGATTGTTGTAGGTTTTGACGTTCATGGGTATGCCTCCTGCGAATTACATGACTCCGAAATTGCGGCGGTTGTGGTCGAGCATGGTGTGCAGCGTTTCCTCCAGCGAATAGATCGGCTCCCAGCCGGTATCCTCACGCAGCTTCGAGGTATCCGCTTCGATCACCGGCACATCGGACGGGCGGAGCCTTGCCGGATCCTGCTCCACGGCAATGGATGTGCGGCTCAGATCGAGCAGGGTGTCCAGCAATTCCTGAATGGAAACCGCCTTGCCGCTGCCGACATTGTACGTTTCGCCGGCGATGCCCTTCTGCATCAGCATGGTGTAGGCACGCACCACATCGCGCACGTCGGAGAAATCGCGCTTCGCCGAGAGATTCCCGACCTGCATGACCGGAGGGC
>JAFPXW010000347.1 GCA_017394565.1 Oscillospiraceae bacterium
ACCGTCAGCATCTGCGGCAGATGTCTGCGCATCGTTCAGCCCGGTCTCGTGCCCTGCACCGATGTGAGCCAGGGCAACGAGCAGATCAGCAGCGTCGGAGGCATCGATCTTGCTGTCGCCGGTCACATCGCCGACCGTGACCTCGGTGGTGGGCACAGTACCAGCCCCCAGCACCCGGAACGTGTAGCCGTAGGTCTCGGCAAAGGTCTTTGCGATGGAGTCCGCAGCGCCGTAAATGATACCTGTGAAAACGGCCGCTTCGGTCTTGGCGTCTGTGCTGTTGCAGATCGTATTGCCTTCCTGGTCCTCGTCGTAAATCGTACACGCCGGGTTCAGGATGGTGACGGATTCCAGCGCCTTGCACTCTGCAAATGCATCATTACCGATGCTCTTCACGCTCGCCGGGACGGTGACTTCCTTCAGAGCCGCGCAGCCGTAGAACGCATCATGCCAGATGGCAGTCACGCTGTCCGGGATCGTGACAGAGGTCAGGGACGTGCAGCCGATGAAGGCACAGCCGCCGATGTTTTCCACGCCCTCTGCAATGACTGCCGTTTTGATCTCCTCGCAGAAGCCGGTCCACGGCACGGCCTCGATCTCCCCCTCGCCGGAAACCGTCAGCGTGCCAGTGGCTTTGTCAAATTTCCACGTCACATTCTCGCCGCAGATGCCCTCCGTGGGGAATTCCTCCGGCACATCACTCAGCGCCCTGAAGGTGAAGCTGTGATCCTCGGCGTATTTCTGAGCGGTGGAGCCTGCATAGCCGTACAGGATGTCGCAGCAGTCGTACCATTCCGTGACCTTCGTGCCGTTCCCGCGCAGGGCGCCCATGAACACATCCGATCCGATCACGCAGTCCGGGTTCTGGATCGTCACAGAATTGAGCGTATTGCAATACGAAAACGCCCTGTCCCCGATGCGTGCCACGCTCTCCGGAAGTGTAACAGCGGTCACGGCTACGGTTTCATAAAACGCGCGATCCGCAATTATCGTCACACCGTCCGGAACGGCGACCTTACCCTTGCAGGCGGTGCCGTCGATCAGGATGCCGTTGACCACGACCATCGGGTTTTCCTTGCGTTTTGCAGCAAGCCAGGGTGTTTCGCTGAACGCCCAGCAGCCGATCTCCGTCACGCTGTCCGGAATGGTCACATCGGTCAGCGCCGCACAATTCGTGAATGCATAGCCATCGAGCTTCGTCACACTGTCCGGGATCTCCACAGAGGTCAGACCGGTGCCGGAGAACGCGAATCCCTCGATCTCCTCCACCCCTGCCGGAATCGTGATCTCGGTCAGACCGGTGCATTTCTGGAAGATACTCCCCGGGATCTTCTTTATGCCGGCCGGAAATGTGACGCTTTTCAGACTCGTGCAGCCGGAGAAAACGGCAGTGCCGAATTCTGTCACACTGTCGGGGATGACGAGCGACTCGACCGATGAGCAGTTCATAAACGCATCCCATCCGATCGACGTCAAGCCGTTCGGAAGCGTCACGTCCTTCAGCGCGGTGCAATCACAAAATGCCTTGTCCCCGATGGTCGTCACGCTGTCCGGGATGGTGACGGAGGTCAGCTTTTTGTAAGCATTAAATGCATACCCGGCAACATTCGTGATGCCATCCCCGATCACGGCTTTCTCGATCTTATCCTTGTAGACAGACCACGGGGCTTGATTCACTTCGCCCGTACCGGAGATCGTAAGCGTATTGGTCGCATCGTCAAACTCCCACGCCGCTTCATTGCCGCAGGTGCCGGTATCGGGCTCGAGCAGCTCGAATTTATAATTATACTGCTTGGCGTAAGCCTGCGCAGTAGAGTCCTTGTAGCCGCAGATCACGCCGCTGTATTTGTAAACGGACAGCAGGCCTGTCTCCACCGCGTTGGCGATCGTTGCTCGCTCCGCATAAATGTCGCAGTCGGGATTGAGGATGGTGACAGAGGTCAGGCTCTCACAAACAGAGAAGGCATTGCGTCCGATGCTTGTCACGTCCTTCTCCACCACGACATTCTTCAGCCCCGTGAACGAGCGCCACGGTGCTGCATCTGTTTCAAAATCCGCCATCGCGCCATCACCGGAGATCGTGAGCGTACCGGTACTCTCGTCAAACTTCCACGTCACATTTTCGCCGCAGGTGCCAGACGCCGGGTTCGACTCGGCAGCGCAAACTGTCATCAGTGGTAGATTGGCCGGGATGCCTGTACCCACCATTGTGAGTGCCAGCAAGCCGGCAGCAAGTTTGTTCCATTTCATGATAATTCCTCCTATCTGATACTATTTTCCTTCTGATCGCGTACTGCGCACGCTATGTTTTGTTCAGCTATGCTGCAAAAATACGTCCCCTGCATTTC
>JAFPXW010000348.1 GCA_017394565.1 Oscillospiraceae bacterium
CGCAGATTTTTCGTCAGATTGTACAGTGACGACGACGCGATACTGTATGTATCGCTAGGAGGAACTGTGCAAGATGACGGAAAAGATGGGGGGCAGATGATGTGCTGAGCCGTCAGGCGGTCTTTGTGCGGTGTTGCCTAAACTTCTCAGGGGGACAAACATCATGAAACGAATCTGTACGATCCTTGCGGCAGCGGCAATGTGCGCGGCGGCGACTGCCTGCGGGCCTTCTCTCAATGCGCAGCCGGTTTCCGACAGCGAGACAGAATCCCAGATCAAGCTGGATATGCCCGATATTGACGTGAGCGTTCCGGATGTGAACGTCAGCGTTCCGGACATCGAGATCACAGTCGAACAGCCAGACATCAGCATTCCGGACATGAGTGTGCCGGATCCTGCGGAATACTTCGGCGACAGCACGGCGGACGCTGCACCGGCGCAGTCTGCATCCGGACAGAACGACCGCATCACCGACGAATCCGGTGACTTTGTGTATGAGGGCAAGCTCCAGCAGATCGGCGATGACGAGAACGGCTATATCCAGGTACCGCTGGGCTATCTGCGGTTTCAGGATGAGGACGTGGACGGATTGACGCAGTACTGCGACACGTCCGGCAAAAACATCGTCACGCTCGACCACTATGTCGGGACGGATTACTACACGGCGGCGCAGAATCTCCACGCCTACATGGAATCGCAGTCCGATCTGGAGGGACTGACCGGCGCGACGGTGCATCCGGCCGGCTACAATGCGTACCAGATCTACGGGCATTACACGGATGGATTTTTCATCGTGGCATGGCTGATCGAGGATCCGGCGCATCCGGAGGATACCTACTATCTTGCGATCGAATTTGACAACGATCACTCCTACCTGATGGCGTGTTCCTCAACATTCCAGACAGTGGAGGATCACCAGAAAGCCAACGGATCATAACAGAGCAAAAAAGCCGGGGTGCAGTTTCGTACCCCGGCTCGATTTTTCATGTATGGTGGATCAATCTTCCATAATCACCGTCAGCTGCTCGTTTTCCTCCATCGCGTCGCTGAACACCTTGAGGATCTCCTCGTCGGCATCGTCGGCACATTCAATGAAGATCATGGTCGGCGCACCGAAAGCGGTCAGCAGATCGAACAGCGCATCGAGATTCTTGCCGTACCACGCCGGAAATCCCATCGCTTCCATCAGGTAGTCGTGCGCGGCGGTACGGTCACGCATCTGCGAGCCGTCGAGTTCATATACATTCGTCGTCATGGCAATTCTCCTTTAATAAAGCTGTGTGAAGCTCTTGTAATGGTCGTTCGTGTAGTAAATGCTCCCGTCTGTGCCGAAGATCAGGCGTTCCGCACCGCGGTAGCCGCCCTCGTAGTTGACATCGCATTCCTTGTAGTCCCCGTCCGGCAGCAAGCCCTCGCGGTTGCCGAAGCGGTCGCCGCCGATGGACTTATCCGGCGCAACATCCCAGAGATTGCCCTCGCTGCTGTTCCAGCCGAGCTTCTGGGCTTCCTTCTTGGTGATGTAGTTCTGCGGCAGCGTGCCGAATGTGTGGATATATTCCGCCACGTCCTCCGGTGAGGTGTAGCTCCCGTCCTTTTCGACCGATCGTGGAAGATCCTCGTCCGCAGGCGTGGTTTCCGGAATGGCGGTCGCTGCTTCGTTCGTGACAAGCGCGGCATCGGTTTCGGGGGCAGTCTCCCCGGCGGAAGGTTCGGATTCGGTGAGAAGCTCTGTGCTCTGCCCGGTCAGGGATTCCGTCGTGGGAAGGACGGCTTCGGTGGTTTCCGCATCGGTAAAGACGGTAAGTCCCTGTCTGGAAGTGTCGTCCAACTGATAGGTATTGTACGCCACGCATCCGCTAAAGAACACGCCGACGACAAATGCCAGCAGGATCGCGGCAAAACTGTGTTTGTTCATGTGCATTTCTCCTTATTTATGGTTTAGAATTGCATCCCAGCGGTCGTATTCCGGAAACACGCCGCGCAGGACGGCATAGAAATCCGCGGAATGGTCGAGATGCATAAAGTGCGCATATTCGTGATAAAACACCGCATACACGCAGCCAATGGGATACTGCATCAACCGGAAATTCATCGAGATGCGGCCGGTTTTCGCGGTACAGCTCCCCCAGCGGGATTTCATTTCCTTGATCTCGATGCGAGCCAGCGGAACGCGGTAGCCGGCTTCGGTGTAAGCCGTATAGACCTCGCGGTTGATCTGCCGGTAGAGGGCGACGCACTCGTCGATCAGCCAGCGCCGGTGGGCAAGTCTTGCCTCCTCCGGCGACCTTGCAAAGACCGTCAGCACGTCCTGTTCGAGCCGGGTGGGACACGGGCGTTCGCTCCAGTGCAGCGTGATCGTTTCGCCCAAATGCAGAAGCGCTGATCCGTCCGCATAATCCGGCGCATCCTCGCGGTGTTTCTGATTCTGTGCGATCTGCTGCACCAGCCGTCCGGCATTATCAGTCACGAACGCATGGATCACCGATTCCGGTGCAGCCGGCGGTGCGGAAACATACACCGTCCCATCTGCCCGGACGTGCAGGATGATATTCTTGATGCGCTTGCGGACGATCGTGTATTCGTAGGTCTTGCCGTCGTGGGTAAAGTGCATGGGATCACACCTTTCAGTATTAGTGCGTAGTTCGTAGTGCGTGGTTCGTAGTTTCGGTGTCCGCTGTCGCGGACGATTTATCATCAGGTCACTGTCAACTGATACGCTTACGGTTTAAGAAAGATCTCTGCACTGCATAAGCGACCAGCACCAAATCAACACGAGTCGTACGATTCACAAGCCAAATCAAAGATTTGGTGTGAATAGCAAGATTTGGGCTGTCTGCTTAACTACGAACTACGCACCACGAACTACGCACTCTCATTATACCACGCTCCTTCCCCCTTGTCAATCCGAAACCGTTTTTGTTGCAAAACTGATAATTTTATTGTAATTTCGATACAAAGCTGTAATTTTTCATAAGAAACGTTCGTATCTTGACACAATTTGTTGTGAATTCCGTGAAATTGCCTATTGCATTCGTTCAAAATTTATGCTATAATAAGAATCACATAGGTGTGGAAACCTGTGAATTCTATACAGAAGCGAGTGATTTTCACGTTTCATCATAAACGTTGGGCAGCGGCGCTCACCGCGGCTGCACTTCTGGCAGGCATGACAGCGATCCCGACCGGTGCGGCGGATTCTGTCCTGCTGTCGGCAGATTTTGAGGGAAGCACCAGCGGCTGGCTCGGATTCGGCCCTGCTTCCGTTTCGTACACCAATAACGACAAACACACCGGCGACTGCTGCCTGTATGTTTCCGGCCGCAGCGAGAACTGGAACGGCGCGTTCTGCGATATGGACAGCACCCTGACCGCCGGACAGTCCTACAAATTCTCCGCATGGGTCAACGGCAAGTCCGGCGACACCATCCAGTTCATGCTCAAATACAAGGACAGCGCGGGCGAGCAGTACAAGCAGATCGGCGAAGCCGCAGGCGGCAAGTGGACGGAAATTTCCGCATCCTACGACATTCCGTCCGATGCGTCCGGTATGCTGATCTATTTTCAGACTGCTGAGGGCACGAACGATTTCGAGGTCGATGACGTGACCGTCACCGGTCAGGCAAGCTGGTCGGAAGCGGCGCTCGACCGCACACCGCTGAAGGATATTTATGCGAATTACTTCAAGATCGGCTGCGCGGCAACACCGGCAGAGCTGACAACGCCCATTTCGCAGGAGATCGTCAAGCACCATTTCAACAGCCTGACCATCGGCAATGAGCTGAAGCCCGATTACGTCATGGACAAGGACGCTTCCCAGTCCTCCGGCAAGATCCAGGTGAGTCTGGCACAGGCAAGCTCCCTGCTGAAATTCTGCGAGGAGAACCACATCCCGATCCGCGGTCATGTGTTCTGCTGGTACAGCCAGACACCAAGCTGGTTCTTCAAGGAGAACTTCTCCGATAACGGCAAGCTGGTTTCCAAGGACGTCATGAACCAGCGTCTGGATGATTACATCAAGGCAGTCATCGAAGCCGTTTCCGCGCAGTATCCGGATCTTGACGTGTACTGCTGGGACGTTGTCAATGAGTGCTATCTCGACGAGGGCAATCTCCGTACCGGCGGCACGGATACTTCCAAGGGTGAGTCCTACTGGTCGCTCGTGTACGGTGACGATTCCTACATCGAGCAGGCGTTCACCTCTGCGAGAAAGTACGCACCCAATGGCACCAAGCTGTTCTACAACGACTTCAATGAATACATCCCTGCCAAGCGCGATGCCATCTATGCGCAGTGCAAGAAGCTCAAGGAAAAAGGACTGATCGACGGCATCGGTATGCAGTCCCACCTCGATGTCGGCTATCCGGACGCCTCTCTCTATCGTCAGGCGATCGACAAGTTTGATTCGCTCGGTCTGGAGGTGCAGATCACAGAGCTGGACATCACGGATTACGATTCCGGCGCGGATTCGGATACCGTGGCGAAGGCTTACAAGGACATCATGGCGCAGATCGTGGATGCCAAGAAGTCCGGTGCGAACATCACTGCCTGCGTATTCTGGGGCATCACCGACGGCACCAGCTGGCGCAAGACCGGCTATCCCCTGCTGCTCAATGCCGATTATTCGCCGAAAAAGGCTTATGATTCTGTCGAGAGCGCCGTTCCGGAGAGCGAATGGAGCAACGTTAAGGAAACCACGACTGAACCGCCCACGGAGGAGTCTGTTGCAACGACCGATGGGCTGTGGCACGCCAAGAAGGGTGACGTGTATGTGGATAACAAGGTCGATCTCCGCGACATCATCTATATGCAGAAATATCTGCACGGCATCAACAAGAATGCGTTTGAATCTTTCGAGTCGTCCGGTATTCCGCCACAGATCGTCACGGGTGATCCGTGGGATCTCAACATAGACGGCACCTGCGATGTCTTTGACCTCGCCCTGCTCAAGCGTCAGGTGATGAAGAACACTGCCAATACCGGACGCGATGAATTCGGTCAGCCGATCGTGGTGGATTAACAAAAACTGACTGACCATATCATGAAGCCCCGGAGTGAAATGCTCCGGGGTTTTCTTTTTCCACA
>JAFPXW010000349.1 GCA_017394565.1 Oscillospiraceae bacterium
GGGCTTTGCGGCCGGTGTGATGGTAGCGGCATCGTTCTGGAGCCTGCTGGATCCTGCGATCGAAAGCAGCGCATCCATGGGAAATCTGGCGTTTTTACCGGCAGCCGTCGGTTTTCTGATCGGTGTGGGCTTCTTGCTGTTTCTCGACATGGTCACGCCGCATATGCATATGAACCAGATCGACGAGGGCCCGAAAAACGCCCTGCGCCGCACGACGAAGCTCATCCTCGCTGTGACGCTGCACAACATTCCGGAGGGCATGGCAGTCGGCGTTGTATTTGCCGGCTGGATGACAGGCGGCAGTGGGATTACTCATGCGGAAGCACTGGCGTTGGCGCTGGGTATCGCGATCCAGAATTTTCCGGAGGGTGCGATCGTTTCCATGCCGCTGCGCGCGGAGGGGATGCCGAAGATGAAAACGTTCTGGTATGGCGTGCTGTCCGGTGCCGTGGAGCCGGTCGCAGCCGTCATCACGATCTTTGCAGCCGGTGCAGTCGTTCCGGTCATGCCGTATCTGCTGGCGTTTGCAGCCGGTGCGATGCTGTATGTCGTGGTCGAGGAGCTGATCCCTGAGATGTCGGAGGGGCAGCATTCCAACGGGGCGACGATTGCATTTGCACTGGGATTTGTGCTGATGATGGTGCTGGATGTCGCGCTTGGATGATTTCCGTGGTGACAAACGCGATTTTCCTTGACATTTTCCCCACTGTATGATAAAATAGAATATATCTGCGAGAAAAAGGCGGATTCCCGATTTTTCGACAAATATGCTGCAATGGGGGAGAATATGTTATGCTGGTACATTACTACGAGATCCGCAGCTGCACCTGCGACAATGTGGATAACCGTCCGGTGCTGGTTGCACCGCCGGAAACCGTGCTGGATCTTCTGACAAAATACAATTTCGTGCTGACGGCGGACGGCAGGTGGGTGCATTTTCTGACGACACCGGAATATGACCACGTCATGACAGGCTATCCAAACCGCGATGTGACGTTCAGCTACCAGCCGTCTGCGAAAGAAAAACCGCAGGAAACGCCGGAAGAACGCAAGGCAGGCAATCGTCTGGCGACCATTGGCTTCCTGCTGCTGGCGCTGTCGATCGTGATGCCGATGGCGGCGGTGATGATGACAGAGGCCGCTGACAAAATGCCGTTTGAGGAGGAAGGACCGCTGCTTTCGACGTTTAACACGATCTCCTACGGCATCGGCAGTCTGTCGCAGATAGCGGCATTTGTGATGATGCTGGTCACGCGCATCAAATACCCGAAAAACACACTCGGCAAGGTGCTGATGTGGATCTACATCGTGGGTGCGATCCTGGCGGCGCTTGCGGCGATCCTCATCATTGTGGCGTGCGCGTCGTGCCTGAACGAGCTGAGCCATTGTCCGGGCTGATCAATGATGACAATGGATGTCAGGGACACGCGCGTTTATCCGGTCATGATCGTGACAGCGGTTGTCGTTGGACTGGCGGTGCAGTATGTCCTGAATACGCGGCGCGGCATCCGCAGAAATGTCGCCGGTGTGATGACGCTGGCGTGTGCGTTTTTCTCGGTGGCAGGAGGGATATTGCTGACGCTGATCACTTCCGGCGGTAAATTATTCGGGCTGTCCTCACTGGGAGGACTGGTCGGGATGTATGCCGCTGCCGGTGTGGTCGCACTCATCACGAAGCAGCCCTATTACGGCGTGATCCTCGCACAGAACTGCACATTTGTCTTGCCGCTGATGTATGGCATCTCGAAGCTCGGCTGCTTCGGGGCAGGCTGCTGCCGCGGCATGGGGTATCATGGCTTTGGTGCGGTGACGTATTTGACAGAGGCAGGGGAATGCACCGTGCTGCCGGTGCAATTGCTCGAAGCATTGAGTTTTTTTGCGCTGTTTGCACTGGGGATGGTGCTGTATCACAAAAAATTCCGGCGTGCTGCGCATCTGGTGTTTTTTATGAGTATGCTCGTGAAATTCGCCCTCGATTTCCTGCGCGGATCACACACAGGCGTGATCCTTTCGCAGACGCAGGTGTTCTGTCTGGTGCTGATGGCAGCGGATGCTGTCTGGATGCTGTGGAATTCCCGCAGAAAGCCCGCGGCGTTTCCGATGGAAAAGCTGTGATTTTTGAGAAAACAGAACGCCCGAAAGGACATTGTATCCTTTCGGGCGTTGATTTTTATTCTTATAAATTCTGGAACAGCGGATTCTGCACGGCTTCCACGAGTTTTCGGATCTTTTCCCGATCCTTCGCACGATCCGTTTCCAGACTGCTGGACGCATCCACGCCCCACGGAGCGACCTCGGCGACCGCCTGCCGCACATTCTCCGGTGTGATGCCGCCGGCGAGGAAAAACGGCTTGGACGGGCGGTTTTTGACGATGATGTCCCACGGCGCGAGTGTTCCTGTACCGCCGTGGCTCTGCGCTGAAAAGCTGTCAAGCACCAGCTTGTCCACGTCGAGCGCATCGGCATCCGCAATGTCCTGCGCGGTCTGGATGCGGACGGCTTTCCAGATCTGGAGATCCGGAAAATACGCGCGGATGCGCGAGATGAATTCCGGCGTTTCGTTGCCGTGGAGCTGGATCACATCGAGATACGGCGCATACGGTTCGATGTCCTCCAGCGTCGGGTCAACAAATA
>JAFPXW010000350.1 GCA_017394565.1 Oscillospiraceae bacterium
CCGATGCCGGTGGACACGCCCGCCGAGATCTTCGTTGCGGCAATTTTCACGATGCCGTCGCGGAACCGCCGGCTCTCTCTCGACGAGACCGTGATGCCCGCAAAGGGCAGGAAGATCCGGTAGGCACAGAGAATCTGGCAGAGCTGCCGTTCCCCGACATCCTGCGGGTGAATTCTGCCGTTGTTGATGATCGGGCGCAGCCGCGGGCAGTAGAGCGAAATCTCCGCCTGCGGGTATTTCCGCTGCAAAAAGTACATATGCAGCGCACTGGCAAGCGCATCGTGCCGGAATTCGGACAGCCCCAGCAGTGCCGAGCCGGCGACGCCGCGCATTCCGCCCATCAGGGCGCGCTCCTGTGCGTCAAAGCGGTACGGCCAGACGCGCTTGTGTCCGGCGAGATGCAGCGTCTCGTACTTCTCCGTGTCGTAGGTCTCCTGAAAGACGGTCACATAGTCCGCGCCGCACTCGTGCAGATAGCGGTAATCCTCGACATTGACCGGATAGATCTCGATGCCGACCATGCGGAAATATTTCCGCGCCAGCTTACAGGCTTCGCCGATGTATTTCACGTCGCTCATGCCGCGGCTTTCGCCGGTGAGGATGAGGATCTCCTCCATGCCGCTGTCGGCAATGACCTTCATCTCATGCTCGATCTGCTCCATCGAAAGCTTCATGCGGCGGATGTGATTGTAGCAGTTGAAGCCGCAGTAAACGCAGTAATTTTCGCAGTAATTCGCGATATACAGCGGCGTGAACAGATACACCGTATTGCCGAAATGCTTCTGCGTTTCCAGCCTTGCCTTCGCCGCCATCTGCTCCAGAAACGGCTCGGCAGCAGGGGACAGCAGCGCCTTGAGATCCTCCACGCTGATGGAATCCTTCTTCAGCGCACGGGCCACATCGATCGCCGTATAACGGGACGGATCATAGCTTTCCACCTCCGACATGACTTTCTCGCGGATGTCGGACCGGATCTGCTCCTGTCCCTCCATGTAAGCCATATGGTCGGTGCGGCAGGACGGATCGGTTTCCAGCTGATGCTTGCGTGCGAGGGCGGCAGGGGAGAGGGCATCGGAGTCAATGAGAAACTGGTTTTCCATGCGAATACGCCTCCTTAGTCATGCAGGAATCCGGTGAGGGAATCCGACGGTGATGCACCGCGCGAAAGCACTCTGCCCAGCCCGGAGAGGTACGCCTTGCGGCCGGCTTCGACAGCCTGACGGAATGCCGCCGCCATCATCGGCAGGTCGCCGGCCGTGGCCAGTGCGGTATTGGACATGACAGCCGCCGCGCCCATTTCCATCGCTTCGCAAGCCTGCGACGGTCTGCCGATGCCGGCATCCACGATGATCGGCAGGTCGATTTCGTCAATGAGGATCTGGATGAAATCGCGCGTTGCCAGCCCCTTGTTAGAACCGATGGGGGAAGCCAGCGGCATCACGGATGCTGCACCGGCATTGACAAGATCACGTGCGGTGTTCAGATCGGGATACATATAGGGCATGACCACAAAGCCCTCTTTTGCGAGGATCTCCGTCGCACGGACGGTCTCGGTGTTGTCGGGGAGCAGGTACTTGGAATCGCGCATGATCTCGATCTTGACGAAATCGCCGCAGCCCAGTTCACGCGCCAGACGAGCGATGCGGACAGCTTCGTCAGCATTTCGCGCACCGGACGTATTCGGCAGCAGGGTGACACCCTTCGGGATGAAGTCGAGGATATTTTCCTGCTCCTTGGTGTTGGCGCGTCTGACAGCGCAGGTGATGATCTCCGCACCGGCATAATTGACAGCCGCCTCGATCAGCGAGAGGGAATATTTACCCGATCCGAGAATGAAACGCGAGCTGAACTCGTGTCCGCCGATGATGAGTTTATCTTCATTGTTCATGTAAAAAGACTTCCTTTCGTAGATCCAGTGTAGAATATCAGGCGTCCGTTTCTCCGGCAAGCAGCCGCAGAACGAGGTGGGCTTCATGTGCCGCACAGACGGCCACGCGCGAACTGAACAGACCGCTGCCTTCCGCGACTTCACTCGTTTCGTCGCCGCACAGGTAAAATTTCCCGGCTACGCGGCGGCTCTGAATGGCGTTCGCAGAACCCAGCCCAGCCATACCGGATGCGGCAACGAGATATTTGTCCGGCAGCGTTTCCAGAACGCAGTTGACCAGCATCGCTTTCTGATCAGCACGGTCAAAGCATTCGCAGATGACCTCGCAATCGCGCAGGAGCGAGGGGATGTTGTCCTCGCACAGCTTCACATCGAGCGCCGTGAGCTCGCAGTAGGGCGCGATGCGGCGGATCGTGTCCGCAAGTGCTTCGGATTTCGGCAAGCCGATCTGCTCCGGAAAATACTGCTGGCGGTTGAGGTTCGAGATGTCCACGCGGTCAAAATCGAACAGAAACAGCCGCCCGACACCAGCCCTTGCGAGATGGATCGCGACATTCGAGCCAAGTCCGCCCAGTCCGCAGACGGCGACAGCACTTTCCGCAAAGCGGCGCTGCAGGCTTTCGCCGTGACGGGCAGCAAGTGCCTGAAAAAATACTTCTTTCGTCGGCAGCATATCAGCCCCCTCCGACGAAACCGACGATCTCGACGCTGTCGCCGTCCTGGAGAACGGTGCTGTCATACGCCGCCTTTGGCACGATGGCTTCGTTGCACTCGACTGCCACACGGGCGCGGTCATAGCCTTCCTGCTCGACGAGCCGTGCGACGGTCATGCCGGCAGCTTCCATCTGGGTGCCGTTTACCTTTACCATTCCGATCCCTCCGATTTATAAAAATGATTCGACAAAAAACGGGAACTGCACGTAAAAACAGTTCCCGTGGTTTTGGTGCGGTGTGTCCCTACGTTGGCATTATCCAAATCAGGTTACGGGTCGAAAGATCGTTTACTTTCCTCTCAGCCTGTGTACAAGCTCCCCTTAGCTTTTATATTATAGCACAATGCGAGGGAGAATGCAAGGGGTTTTGGAAAAAAACACAGAATTCACACATTCGGAAGATAATGTGAATTTTTTATGAATCCGGACGGGATTTATTCAAACCTGCTACATTGTATTTTTTTGTCATCTATGCTATAATAAATACAAACCGCATCCCAAAACGAAAGGAATGATCCCCATGAAGCGTGAACTTCTCGATCTGCTGCGCCATGATCCCGACGTGCGTGCAGCCGTCCGGCAGGCGGCTGCACCGGAGGAAACGCCGATGCTGGCGCCCTTGACGGCGGAGGAAGCCGCACTGTTCGGGCTGGAATCACCGCCGGAATCCGAGCCGTCTGCGGAGCTTGCCGACGCCCTTGCGACCATCGAACGGCAGAACCGTCAGATCGAGTCCCTCTGGCAGCAGCAGGCGAAGATGC
>JAFPXW010000351.1 GCA_017394565.1 Oscillospiraceae bacterium
CTCTATGTCCCCCGATCACAAAGCACCTACCCCTGACGAGGCGATCATCGGAATTCTCACATTACTCGCCGCCTCACCCGAAAATGTGCTATAATAGCACATTTTCAAAAATTCATCAAAACATAAGAATCACCGCCGATTGGATTCATTCACATCGTGAATAGCCAACCGGCGGTGATTTATGTTATACTAAAACCATCCCCCAGAAAGGAATTGATCACCATGAAGAAAGCAACGTTTCTCCCCATTCTCCTTGCTGCGATCTGTCTCACCGGATGCAGCGCAGCAGAGAAAACCTACCCCACCAAAGATGCGCAGTCGTCCACACAAGCTGCCACACCGGAGGAAACGGCTACAGCGGAATTGGATGTGTTCGCGGATGCTGTCCTGAATCCCAACCAATTCGACAATGCCTACCCTGCCTCACTCACCGTCCTTATCACAAGCGGTGATCCCTGTGTCGGCATCGACTGCACAATCTCCGAGGCAACTCCGGAACGCATCAGAATTGACGCTGTGGCTGCTGCAGAACAGGCAGCAAGCTACCTTGAAAAGAACGCACTCGTTCTCACAAAGAATGCTGAAAGCTATGAGATCGCACCTACAGAGATCAAGCACTATCTGCTCTCTGCCGAGGAACTGACACCGCCTGTTCTTGCTGTGCTGCAAAAGGAAATGGCTGCGGAGTTTTCAGCCGATTCTCTTTCTCCAGAGGCGATGTACACCGTTCTCCCCTCCCCCGACACGGACTATCTGGCGGACAATACCACCACACTGAGCGGTAGCCTTCGCCCTTCTGCACTCGACTACAAGCAGTATCGCCTGTACATCATCTTTTCGGACGAGTCCGGCACATACCACGTCGGGTACGCCAATCCTGTGTTCCAGAATGACGGCACACTCATCCATGTAAACGAGCAGTCCCTCGACTACACTCGTTACGGACATTTGGAGAATGAAACAGGCAGACCCGATTTTGAGAGTCTCGAAACCGCCTATCGTGCCATTGAAACGGCATACCAGCCATATGCCGACACCCTGATCCTGACAGCATTTGCAGGATTGTGATATTTGTGTACCCAAAAAGAGCCATTCACAAAGAATGGCTCAAAATCAGCAAATTTTTGTCATTTAAGTGGTTGACAAACCAAGTTATTTATGCTATACTAATAGGGTAAAAATAAAAAGCACCCCCACAGGGCACAGTTCGGGTGGAGCCGACCTGTACCCCGTAATCACGCAGATGGTTAGGCATCTGAATGGGTTAGTGAGAATGCTATTTTTGTGTGCGACTTAATGCTCCCCAGCGTTATATGCACATTGAATAGATCCCTTATCGAGCCTTTCAGTATGTTTCTGCAACTGAGGGGCTTGATATTTTTATGGGATGTACCTTGACAACTTCATAGGAACACGCAGACACGTTATTCACACGGCTGACTTGAGTAGCCAGCAGCTACCGCAGAGCGTGCGCCACGACTGTTTGGCTGTCAGCAATACTGGTACTATTGCTTTCAGCATTCACAAGCACGAGCGATAAAACTCTCTGCAACCTCCGCTTAGCGAACGGAGTTGGCAACGAAACGTGTGATGATAATGATACTTCCGTCATGGTGACGGCTCCGTTGGCTGAGAGGGCTGATCATGGAATGACATAACCCATGTGAAACCTTATGGAATTGACCGCTATCAATCGTCTGTGCGTTTCCATTTATCATCGAGGTATAACAATCAGTCAGAGTGTACCTACTCTTTCCACGGTATGCTATGACCGGTTGCTATGTTTTTATGAAAAGCACCATGCAAATGCTACGGGCTTTCTTGCCATTTCCCCAAAGCAATTGCATAGTGCTTTTCGAGTTGGTTGCGGGAGCCGGATTTGAACCGACGACCTTCGGGTTATGAGCCCGACGAGCTACCGAGCTGCTCCATCCCGCGTTCTCTATTTCGTAATCGTTTGATTCCTCAACTTGACTACCTATTTAGTATACCACATAAATCCGGTTTTGTCAAGGCTTTTTTCAAAAAATTTCAATTTTCTTTTCGACAAATTCTGTGCATCGGGGATTTGCTCCGATATTATGGCGTTTTCCGCAATCACTGATACGTTCATTTCACGCCCGATCTCATGTCCTCTCCCCCAAAAGCAAGCCATCCGGCACGTTCCCCAACGCACCGGACGGCAATTTATATATAAAATATCATGTCATGTTTTACAATTCCCCGAAGCAGACGGATGCCGGAATGCCGCCATCTGCTGTCTGCCGGAGGTTTTGGGATCATTGCAGGATCTCTTTCTGCTGCGTCTGTCAGCCGTGATTCTCCTTCATATATTCGCTGAAGCTGCCGATCTTTCCGGCGCCAAGCTGTGCCGAGAACACCAGAATTTCTGCTGCGTCACTCGCATTGACCTCACCGTCGCCGTTGATGTCCGGATTCACGCCGGAGGCTGCCGGCTCGACCGGATCCGTGGGCTGTGTCGGCTCGGTCGGATTCGTCGGCTCGTCAGTCGGATCTGTCGGCTCATCGCTCGGATCCGTCGGCGTCGTCACTTCCTCGGACGGCTCGGTCGATTCCGTCGGTTGTGTGGGCTGGGAAATATCCGGTGCCTTGCTCAGCGGTGCGAAATTGTAGCCGTAGGTTTCTGCGTAGGTGTATGCCTTGGAATCCTCTGCGGCATAGAGCGTGCCGTCTGCGAGGATCGGCAGTGTATTGCCGTTGCCCTCGATGGTGCAGGTATCGTTGCGGACGATCGCTGTCGTCAGTGCGGTGCTCTGGAACGCATTATCCTCGATGGTCGTCACGCAATCCGGAATGTCAACCGCCGTCAGCAGCTTGCAGCCTGCAAACGCCTCTCGGCCGATGGTCGTCACGCTGTTGCCAAATGTCACGCTGGTCAGTCCCGTGCAGTTCTGGAATGTGCCGTGTCCGCTCCAGCCGTCGTCTCCGCCGATGGAGGTCACGCTGTCCGGGATCACAAGCGTCGCAAGGCTCGTGCAGCCCTTGAATGCATACGGCTCGAGCTTGGTCACGCCCTCGCTCAGCGTCAGATCCTTCAGGGAGGTGCAGCCGCTGAATGCACCGGTACCGATGGTCGCTACATCACCGACGATCAGTCTTTTCAGAGAAGTACAGCCGCTGAACGAATTCTTGCCGAGTGCGTTCACGCTGTCCGGAACGGTCAGATTCACGATACCCTCGCAGTTCAGGAATGCGCTTTCCCCGATGGTCGTCACACTGTCCGGAATGATGAAATCCTTCAGCGCTGTGCATCCGCTGAATGCTTCTGTCTGGATGGTCGTGACGTTTTCGCCGATCGTCAGGGATTTCAGCGTCGTGCAGCCCTTGAAAGCCTCCTTGCCGATGCGGTTCACGCCGCTGCCGATGATCACTTCGCTCAGACCGATGCAGCCCTGGAATGCGCCGTGATCACTCCAGCCGTCGTCGTCACCGATGGTCGTTACGCTGTCCGGAATGGTCACGGACTTGAGCGAGGTACACTTCTGGAAGGTACCATTGCCGATCTCGGTAATGCCCTCGCTGAGTGTCAGCGTCGTGGCACTGGTGCAATTGTAGAATGCCCACGGCTCGATGACTGCGGAATTGCCGATGGAAATGCTCTTGACACCCTTGCAGGATGCGAATGCATTCTTGCCGATGGAAGTGACGCTGTCCGGAAGTGTCACTTCACCCATACGCTCGCAGCTCAGGAACGCCTTCTCGCCGATGGTGGTCAGGCTCTCCGGAAATGTCACCGTATTCAGCGCGATGCAGCCGTCGAATGCCTGATACATGATGGTCTCGACATTCTTGCCGAGTGTGACCGTTTTGAGGGCGGTACAGCCATTGAAGGAATCTCTGCCGATGGTGGTCACGCCGTTGCCGACAGTCACTTCTGTCAGGCTGGTGCAGCCCTGGAAGGTACCGCGGTCGCTCCAGCCATCGTCACCGCCGATGGCCGTCACAGAATCCGGAATGGTCACAGTTTTCAGTGAGGTGCAGTTCTGGAATGCGCCGAGTCCGAGCGTCGTGATGCCCTCATTCAGCGTCAGAGCCGACAGACCGGTGCAGTTGTAGAATGCGAACGGCATCAGCTCCGCCACGCTGCCGATGGTGACGGTCTTCATGCCCTTGCAGGACGCAAATGCATTCTTGCCGATGGAGGTCACGCTGTCCGGAATGCTGATCTCGGACAGGCTCTCACAGCTCAGGAATGCCTTCTCGCCGATGGTGGTCAGGCTCTCCGGCAGGTTCACGCCGTTGAGTGCGGTACAGCCGCTGAATGCTTCCGTTTCGATGGTTTCGATCTTGTCGCCGAATGTCACGGTTTTCAGCGCAGTACAACCCTTGAAAGCGCATCTGCCGATCTTGGTCACGCCTGCGCCGAAGGTCACACTCGTCAGACCGGAGCAATCCTGAAATGCGCCGTGGTCGCTCCAGCCGTCGTCCTTGCCGACGGTGGTCACGGTGTCCGGAATGGTCAGCGTCTTGATGCTCTTGCAGGATTTGAATGCCTGCGGAGCGATGGTCGTGACCGGATAGCCCTCGATCGTTGCAGGGATCGCATAGTCACCGGATGCCGAAGTATCGCACTTTGTGATGACAACATAGCCGGTGGAATCCGTCGTTGTCGGGTACAGCTGATAGGACAGCTCCTCCGCCGTTCCCTCTGTGTAATCCGCTGCAATGACAGACGGGCGCAGATTCGGAAGCACGCTCTCCGGCGGGATCACAATACCGGAAGTAAACGCGCATACGACTGCCAGCACTGCTGCTGTTTTTCTAAGTTTCATGTTCACAACTCCTCCATATCCTATATGTAAAATATCTCCATTACTAATTATAATAAAAATTCCCGAAAATGCAAGGCTTCTCCGGGAATTTCTTATGATTTTCTACAGTTTTGACAACTCGCAAAGAGCCATCGAAAACGTTTTTGGTGAAGTTTCAGACTCTCGATATACGATTTGTAATCTCTGTTTAAAATATTCCAAATCGCATTATGAATTTACGATTTGTAGAATAAAACAGTAATATCCCAAATTGTATACATTTCATCAGATATGATACTGCCACCACACCAGCCACGCGCCGAGCGCGATGAGGATGCCGGCGGCGATGAATTTATACAGCACCTCGCGGATGTGGAACACCGTTTTCGATCCGTAGTGGCAGGCTTCGGGATCCGCGGGATCATACAGGATCTCCATCGGTTCGCCGTGTCTGCGCGAACGCTTTGCCGCGCGGACCTCCGGACTGATCCCCAGCGCATACGGAAGCGGAGATTCCACATTCTGTCCCTGCGGTGTGGAAAATTTCACCCACACGCGGTATTCCCACACAAATCCGACCGGAATGACGTGATGCACCGTGATGATCCGCGCACGGCGTTCCAGATCGACGGCCTTCGCTTCCGCCGGCAGGAATGTGCCCTCGTGTTCCACACGCTGCACCCCCTGCCGGATGCCGGTCACGATCAGCACGATCCCCAGCAGGATGCCGATGATCCCTGCGATCAGGAGCAGATACATTTACTCTGCGACCTCCTTTTTGCCGCGGTACTTTCTCGAATGTACAAACAGGATGTCAGAGCTGTAGACCTTCAGCGCCGCCCAGGTCAACACGCAGAGAAACACCGCCTGATACGCCATGCCGCCCCAGAACATCGCATAATCATGGAACCGCAGCGCCCCCGTTGCGGTGAATGTATGCGTGAAGGGGATCACCATCATCAGCAGCTTCGGCACGCCCTCCATGTTCCGGATGTCGGAGACCATGGAGAGGATATACGGGAACATGGTGCAGAGCATGATCGGAAGGCTCGCAGACTGGGCATTCTTGGCATCCTCGACCATCGCGCCGAGAATGATGGCAGCCGTCAGCGCGATGCCCAGCGTCAGCGCCAGCTGTACCAGCACACCGATCCAGCCGATCGCCGGCATCTGGAGCCCAAGCTCCTGGACAGCGTTGCGTGTCAGCGTCAGATTGGTCAGTGCCATGCCGACATCCACGCCCTGCGTCATCGACTGTCCGGCATCCGTACCGCCGACGCTCATCAGCATCGAAATAAAGAAGCTGATGCCGTAAACGCCGGCATAGATGAGCGCCACGATCAGCGCCGCCAGCATCTTCGCGCCGATGATCTTCGTGCGCGGAACGGGCGATGCCAGGAGGGTTTCGAGCGTCTTATCCATTTTCTCGGATGCAATGGCGGTGATGATGGTCTGCGCGGTCAGCACGACCAGCAGGAACAGCACCAGCGGCATCACCTGATCAAACATCGCCAGGGAACCGACGATCGCTGCGGAATCCGCCTGCACCAGCTTGCCGTTGGCGTAGGTGTAGGGCTCGGTCGTGACCGGTTTCTGGAGAAATTCCAGATCCTCATCCAGATATGTCTCCGTCAGCAGCTCCTGGATGGCACTGCTGACAGCCTCCTCGCTATTGCCGGAGGTCATCAGAGAAAATGTCGATGTGGTGCGCAGACTGGTATAGGTCTGCAAGGTCACGCTTTTGTGATCGGCAAACGCTTCCTCCATCCCTGCCGGCAGGAGGACCGCATCCGACCAGCCGTCAGAGGCAGCCATCTGCTCAAAATCATCGCCGAGCTTCACTTCGTAGCCATCCTC
>JAFPXW010000352.1 GCA_017394565.1 Oscillospiraceae bacterium
ATTCCCGGGCTGGGATTCAACGGTCTTGTGGGATTTTCACCCATTGCCATGATGAAAAATGCACTGGGCGCAGCAATGGCGGTGGAGCGTTACGGCAGCGCCTTCTTCAAAAACGGAGCGCAGCCCGCCGGTGTTCTCGAGCATCCGGGCGTACTGAAAAATCCGGAAAAGATCCGAGAAAACTGGACGAGAGTGTACGGCGGTTCCCGCAATGCGCACCGCATCGCAGTCCTTGAGGAAGGAATGCAGTATAAACCGATATCGCTGCCGCCGGAGGATTCGCAGTTCCTTTCTACTAGGGAATTCGATGTGGAAGAAATCTGCCGAATGTTTCAGGTTCCGCCCCATCTGGTGCAGGATCTGAAGCGCAGCACCTTCAATAACATCGAGCATCAGGGCATCGCATTTGTGCAGTATTCGCTCATGCCGTGGATCATCCGCATTGAAAAAGGCATCATCAAAGACCTTCTGCTGGAGGAGGAACAGGATGTATATTTTCCGAAATTCAATGTGGACGGTCTGATGCGCGGAGATTATCAGAGCAGAATGAACGCTTATGCGATCGGTGTCGGCAACGGCTTTATGTCGCCGAATGATGTGCGCAGGCTTGAAAATATGGATCTCATTCCGCACGATCTCGGCGGTGATGATTATTACCTTAATGGCAGCTATAACAAGCTGCAGGATGCAGGTGCCGCCTACGACCTGGACGAGTCCGGGGAAGATGACACTGAGGAGCAGACAGATACAGAAAATACACCGGAAGAAGAAACCGATGACAGATTCCTGCGGAAAAGGCGCAGGAAGAAAGCACAAAACGGAGGGATGTAAATGTCGAAATTCTGGGACTATATTCACGATGACAGCGGCGGCAGAGTGCTTCGCCTTGAGGGACCGATCGACTCGGATTCCTTCTGGGGTGACGAGATCACGCCGCAGGATTTCAGAGATGAGCTCTATGCCGAGGAAGGCGACCTCACACTCTGGATCAATTCGCCTGGCGGGAACGTCTTCGCCGCTGCGGAGATCTACACAATGATCCGTGACTATCCGCACAACGTCACTGTCAGAATTGCAAGTATCGCGGCTTCTGCTGCGAGTGTGATCGCAATGGCAGGCAATACCGTGCAGATGTCCCCGACCGCACTTCTCATGATCCATGACCCTTCTACCATTGCTTTCGGCAATGCCAAGGACATGGAAAAAGCCATTGCTACGCTGAACGAGGTCAAGGAGAGCATCATCAACGCATATGCAGCAAAAACCGGACTCAGCAGAAATCGCATCAGCAAGCTCATGTCTGATGAGACATGGATCAATGCGAAAAAGGCGGTCGAGCTGGGCTTTGCAGATGAGATTCTGTTCGATGATAAGCCCGAGCCGGACAAGAAGAATGATGAGCCTGACGATTCGGACGAGCCTGAAAAGCCCGACCAGGAAGGCGGTGACGATGAGGGCGATGAAAAGAAAGAGACCGAAAAGAAGCCGTTCAAGCTGGACGCCGGCGATGCCCTTTGGGAGTACAGTACCCGTGTCATGGGACAGACCATTCTGGGAAAGATCACCGCTTCCGCAGCACCCGAAGGCACAGAGCCGCCCGATGACGGCAAGGCAGATGATGCACAGAAACCTTCCGAGGAAGGGCTGACAGCACCGACAGTTACAGTGCCGGATATGCCTGTGATTGGTATGGACGGTAAAACCGCAGACGGCTCTATGCCGTATGAAATTCTGAAACAGCAGCTTGCTTTTATGAGATAAGCAGGCTGTATTTTTATGCTACACCGGATTTTATCCGGAGAAATGGAGAAAAGATATGAGCAAGATCATGGAACTTCGCAGTAAGCGTAATACCCTGTGGGAGCAGACAAAGAACTTCCTCGAAAAGCACCGTGGTGAGAACGGTCTCGTGGAGGCTTCCGCAGTGGAACAGTACAACAAAATGGCCGGTGAGGTGCAGGCTCTCGGCGCAGAGATCGAGCGCCTTGAGCAGCAGGCAGCCCTCGATGCGGCGCTTTCCGCACCGACCAGCAAGCCCGTCACCAACGCTCCCGGCACAAAGAATACGCCGCCCACCAACCCGACCGCAACCGACGAGTACAAGTCCGCCTTCTGGGATATGATCCGCAACAAGGGCGATCAGCTTGCAGTCCGCAACGCGCTCTCTGTCGG
>JAFPXW010000353.1 GCA_017394565.1 Oscillospiraceae bacterium
CTGCTGCCGGACGACATTCATTATGTCTGCGAGGATGTGTTCGATCACCGCATCCTGCTGCACGGGACTGCCGGCGGTACGCAGGAAACCAGCACGGTCGTCCGGGAGATCCTGAATACCGTGCCGCTTCCGTGGACAGACTGATGGTACGCACCAAGATCCTGTACGCGGCGATCCTGGCAGGGCTGGCTGCGTTTTATATTCTTTATATTGATTCCCTGCCCGTCATGCTGCTGGTCTGTGCGCTGCTGCTGCCGGTTTTTCTGAAGATCGGGCTGCTCTGGCTGCACTTCCGGACGAGCGCAGATGTGAGCTGTCAGACAAGCGCCTGCACAATGGAGGATTCGGTTTCTGTGACCGTCACGGTCGAGAATCAGTCAGCGCTGTTCTTTCCCAGCGGTGACGCAAGGGTGTATGTCCGGCATGATTTCGGCACAGCGGCAGACAAGCTTCGCATCAAATTCCCACTGCAGGACCGCAACCAGACACGCCTGACATTTTTTGTCAAGCCGGCACGCTGCGGCGTTGTACGGATCCAGCTTCGGAATGTGCGCATTTTTGACGTGTTCCGGCTGTTTCATACGAATGTTCCGGATGCGCGCAAGGAAGTGGAGCTTCTCGTGCTGCCGCGGCCTGTACTCCTGCCGATGGACGGCTCTGCACCGCCTGTCAATGATCCGGAAAGTACGCGCTTTGCAGATAAGCCCGGCGATGATCCGTCGGAATTATTCGGCATCCGCGAATACCAAATGGGCGATCCGGTCAGCCGGATCCACTGGAAGCTGAGTTCACATTCGGACAAGCTGTTCCTGAAGGAATTTGCGGCACCGGTCGAAAAGCACGCGCTGCTTTTCATTGCGTACCGCGCAGCTGCGGCAGAATCCTCCTCTGAGGAAGCGGACGCGCTTCTGACGCTGCTGTATTCGGCGGCATATCAGCTTATTGATTCGGCGCACCCATGTACCATTGCCTGGCTGGACCGCAGGACAAATGCCGTAACACAGATCCGTCCCGAAACGACCGGGGAGCTTGGAGAGACATTCCGCAGGCTATATGATGCCCTCTACAGTCTGTCATCGGAGGATGCGCCGATCCATCAGGCGCTGGGCGCGACGCTGTTTTCCTCTGCGACAGTTCTGACGAATGTGCCGGTAAGTCCCCTTCTGGGGACACTGGAGCATTCGCTCACTGCCAATCAGCGCAATCTCCTGATCGTATCAAAGTCGGAAACACCGCTTCGTTCGGATCAGACGGATATATCACATATTCATCCCGATCAGCTGACACTTGCACGGCTGATCGTATGAGGTACCCTATGAAAAAACCAACTGTCATGCCGGCAAGCGGCGTGCAGATCGAGAATACGCTCTCTATGGCGCTGCACAGCCGCGGCCGCAAACGGATGCGGCTCGAACTGGTCGCGCTGGCGATGCTGGGAATGGTGAGCGTGCTGTTCACCTTTCTGACGATGTTCACCCCGATGTGCAATATCGGGGTGGTCATCGGCTTTTCGCTGGCGCTGCTGCTGTTCATCTGCTTCCACTCCGGTTCACCGGACATCACACATTATTCCCTGCTGGTCATGCTGCTGGCATATGCAGTGTTCTTTTATTGGAAACGCGAGGAGATCGCCGCCGGCATGATGTATCTGATGAATGACATCTACCGCGCGATCTACATGACGGACTGGGACTATTTTACAACGGATCCGACATTCGAGCCGATCCGCAGCACCACGATGGCGCTTTGCTTTGCACTGGTCCCGATCACATGGCTTCTGGGCTATGCCGTCGTGCGGTTCCGGAATCTGTTCCTGTGTATGCTGGTGACATTTCCGTTTGTGGAGATCGGCTTTTTCTTCGGCATTGCGCCGGAGCATCTCCCTGCTGCCGGGCTGATCGCATTCTGGTGCGGAATGGCAGCGGTTCAGCTGGCATCCGGAACGTCCGCAAGGCGTCAGAATGCCCGAAGCGGCTTTGTCCGCCGCGGGAATGCCTTTCTTCCGATCGCGAAGCTGCGGTTTCTGCTGACGGAGCATTCCGGCCTGTGTACGGCGCTGGCAGTGTTTCTGCTGTGCCTTGCCGGAGAATACGGGATGCAGCTTTTTCATTACGAGCGCCCCGAAAAGGTCAAGGAAATGCGTACGGATTTTCAGTATTATGCTGCTTCCATTGACTGGTCGGACTGGAACACGATCTTCCCGTTCCTGCAGGACAAGGATACTGAGGAGCCGCAGGAATATATCGAGCTCGGACGTTCGGACAAGCGGGAATTTGAAAACTCTGTCGTTTCGGAGATCTCACTTACCCAGCGGCCGATCGGGCGTACCTATCTGAAATTCAGCACCTACCAGACCTACGACAAAAGTCGCTGGAAAACACTGGCAGAGGATGCTTACCGTGATCCTGCCATGACGATGTTCGGACAGGTTGACTACTACCCGTCGGAATTTCTGTATTACAGCGCCCAGACACTTGGCTATGAGACCGCCGACCTGACGCTGCTGCATCCGAATTCGACGCTCAGCCGGTGCGTCCCATACGGCTTTGAAAAAAGCCATAACATCGCGCAGTCCGGTGTTATGATCGCCCGGACCTCCGATACGACATATCATGTGTTTACCGGAGATAATTACGAAAACCTGCTTCTTGGCACGATCAGCTATGATATCCCGGCTTACACGCAGCTGGAGATTAGCCCGGAGCAGGATCGTGAAGCACTGACCTCCCTGCTGCGCGGTCATGAGGAACAGGTCGTGCAGTTTCCGCAGTCGATCACAGCAGGCTCGGTGTATTTCGGTGATGAGAACGGGCTGGCGCGGCGTGCGGAGGCGGCGGTGTTGTCTGCAAGCGGCTATACAGATTTTGCGTACGAAACCTATACGCAGCTGCCCGACACGGATGAGATACAGCACGTCGGGACGCTGTTCGCGGATCTTTTTTCGGACTTTGATGCAAGGTCTGCCACGCCTGCGGAGACGATGATCCTGCTGGAACGTCTGCGCGAACGGCTCTGCGCCAGCGTGACCTACACCCTCTCTCCCGGCAAGACGCCGCCCGGAGAGGATTACGTGGCTTACTTCCTGCTGGAAAACCAGAAAGGCTACTGTACCCACTATGCCACGGCCGGAACGCTTCTGGCACGCATGGCCGGGATCCCCGCACGCTACTGCGAAGGATACCTTGTGGATGCGACAACACTGCACCGAAGCGAGCATGACGGCGCGATCACCTTCGACACGGCCATCCTGGACAGCAATGCCCATGCATGGACAGAAATTTTCATCGATGGCTTCGGGTGGATCCCGTTTGAATTCACGTTCTCGTACTTCACGCCGCCGGAGCTTCCGACGGAGCCTGAGACGGAACCGGCTACGGAAGCTGTCAGTGAGGATCCGACGGAGATCCCTGTGATGACGCAGCCGGTCACGACCGTCGTTCCGGTCCCGGCGCAGCCTGCGACATCCGCCAGTGAAGATGCAGAACCGACAGAGGAGCCGTTCGACTGGGGGCTGTTTCTGGCGATCGTTTGCCCATGTGCGGTGGTCATTGGCATTGTGCTGACATTTCTTCTGTCACGAAAAAATGCGCTCTCCAGGCGTGAGCTTGCCCTCGCGGATCCGATCGGCGACACAGCTGCCAAATATGCATGGCATCTGCTGCTGGAATGTATGGAATACTGCCGTGTGAATGTTCACGCCGGCAGCAGCGACACGCTCATGCAGGAGGTCCTGGCAAAATGCAGTGATCTTCTAAGTGAAAAGGAGATCCGCCGCATCGTCCGCACAGGCACCAAGCTCCGGTATAGTCCGCGCGGTCTGAAGGAACCGGAACGCGACCTTCTGATCGCGGCGTACCGGAAATTCATAAAAAATCTGTATGCTTCGTCTAATCCCTTCGAGAAATTCTATCTCAAGTGGATCCGGCATTATCTGTAAACGGAGGTCATGATCATGAAAATATCCACAAAGAATCAGTTTGCAGCCAGTCTCCTGACAGCGATCGGTACGCTTGCACTTGGCATCCTGTTCACTGCAAAGCC
>JAFPXW010000354.1 GCA_017394565.1 Oscillospiraceae bacterium
AAACAACCACCTCGACACCCTGCGCCGCAAGCTTTCGGGCAAGGCTCGCCGCGTGAGGATGCGGTATGATTACTACGAAATGAAAGCCGTCATGCGGCAGGTGTCCGCGCTCGTTCCGGTGGAAATGCGGTCGCTGACGTATGCGCTCGGCTGGTGCGGCAAGGCGGTGGACACGCTTTCCGACCGCATCGTGTTCGACGGGTTTGACGGCGACATCGGGCAGTTCGGGCAGATCTACCGGCTCAACAATCCCGACGTGCTGTTCGGCTCGGCGACGCTCTCGGCGCTGATCTCGGCTTGCAGTTTTCTCTACATCGGGCAGGATGCCGACCGCTACCCCACCATCGAGTGCATCGACGGAGGCAGCGTGACGCTGCACCCATGCGCGGTACTGCGCATCTTGTGAGTGGGAGTCTTATGGCTCGCGCTGAGAATGCAATGTACCGCCGCGCCCCTAATGCTTACGCAAAAGGGGCTTGCTATTGAAAATTTGCCGCCAATAGCTGCATCCCTTTGGCGTGAGCCATTGGGATGCAGCGGTGTATTGCACCCTCAGCGCGTGACATCGGAATTCTCATCCGCAAGGTGACGCGGCGCGCGCATGAAAGCGGGCTCAGCCCGCCCGGATGCAAAGCGACCGTTCGGGCATTCCCGGATTTCGAGGGCTTGCATGAGCATCGTGCAGTCGTCGCTGCGAACCATGCTCCGCACAGAGGTCGGGGCGGAGTTTTACTCGGTGCCGCAGAAATACATCGTGGGTCTGGAGCAGGAGCTGATCGGGAGCTTCGGCGAGCAGAAGGACAAGGCGACCATGTCCAGCTTTCTGGCGTTTTCCGCCGACGAGAACGGCAACAAGCCGTCTTTGGGGCAGTTCGATGCGGCAAGCATGGCGCCGTTCCTCGACCAGATGAAAATGCTGGCGTCCCTCTTCGCTGCGGAGACGGGTTTGACGCTGGACGACCTCGGCTTCACGACCGAGAACCCGTCCTCTGAGGAAGCGATCAAGGCATCTCACGAGAGCCTGCGTCTGACGGCAAGGCGTGCGCAGCAGACGTTCGGCACGGGGTTCCTCAATGCCGGCTACCTCGCGGCGTGCGTGCGTGACCGGTACAGCTACGAGCGCAAGGCGTTTGCGGATGTGACGTGTCAGTGGCTGCCGATCTTCGAGCCGGATGCCGGAGCGCTGGGCGTGCTGGGTGATGCGATCCTCAAGATCAATCAGGCGTCCGAAGGCTTCATGGGGGCAAGGAATATCCGGGCGCTCACGGGGTTGAGGAGTGATGCGGAATCTACGGGGGTGCAGTAATATGTTGATTTTGGGCTTGTTTATCATAACAGCGCTTTTGTTTGTGGGGGCGTGGCTCCTGTGCGTCCGTTGTCACGATGCTGCGGCAGCGGTCACAGCAATAACAGGCGTCGTAGCGGGAATCATTGCGCTATCGTTTGGCGTGGAGTTCGTAATGGTTCGGCTTCCAATCAACGTAACGAATAAGCGTGCGGAGCTTGAAACCCGGTATGAGATCCTGACGAAGGCTATGGAACAGGACGCCAGCAAGAGCGTTGTACTGGCTGAGGATATCGCAGAGTATAACGCCGAGGTGCTGCAAGGGCGTAACAAAATGCGCAGCATCTTCTCCTGCACGACTTATGTCTTCTGGGACGAAATCCCCCTGATCGAATATGGGGAGACCGCCGATGAATGAGCAGGCACGGGCGATCCTGAACGAATACTACCGCCGGCTCTCCGCCGATCCCAAAGTCCGTGGCATCCTGCACCGCATCGAGATCGGCAATGCCAACCTTGCGGACACGGCGGCACTCTCTGATCGCGCGTCTGACCTGCTCGGTGAGCTGTTCGGCGCGGCGATCCTGGACATCCCGGAGGACGTGCGGGAAGCCGTCTGTGAGGGCTTGCTGCGCGAGAGGTACGATTCCATGAATGAAACGCTCGCAGCCGTACAGACGGCGCTGGACGAAGCGCAGGGCATCCACCTCACGCCGCAGAAAGCGCCGTTCCCCACCGAGCGTGTGCAGCAGATCGCGCACTCGCTCCTCGATCCGAACGCAAAGCCCGAAACCATCCGCCGCCGTGCGAACAAGCCGGTTGCCACGGTCGCAAAGTCGTTCCATGATGATTACATCCGGACGAATGCACGGGTGCGGAATGATCTGGGCTTCAAGTGCTACCTCGACCGCGTGGCGGCACCGGGCTGCTGTGCGTGGTGTACAGGCATCGCCGGACGTTACATTTACGGCGACCATCCGGCGGATATCTTCCGGCGGCATGATAACTGTTCCTGCACGGTCACGTTCGAGAACGGTCGGCAGCGGCAGGATGTCTGGAGCAAGCGGAGTTGGGATGCAAAGGATCCGAAGGAGATCGAACGGGTGGCATCCAGACCGGCGGTGATGTCACGGCAGCAGGCGGAACAGTTGCAGAATACGGCACTTTCTCGCTTGACTTTAGGCGGGCGGCGTGATATAATAGGATCAGAGGGAGTGAATCCGATGATCCATGCAATTGAGCAACCAATCGAACAGCAGCACACAGGCAAGGGAAATCCCAATGCCATATTAACGTTTGATGTTCCATTGAATAATCGGCAGCAGGCTTTGCTTGAACATCTGCCGGAGTATGACAGTCGTGTGAAGGTACGAAAACGCGAAGTTAATATGGCGGATCTTGCGGCATTGACTGCGAAAACAGGTCATGAATTTGCGATGTTTACCCGAAAACAGGAGCGCCTTATCATTCGGGGAAATGCAGTAAAAGTGAATATCAGCCTTGACGATGCAAAGGCTCTGGCATCTGATGGCTACCGCTGGAGTGGACACACACATCCTGGCGACACTCTCAATTGCCTAATGCCTTCTGGCGGTGATAAAGCTGTTCTGGAACAGTTCCCTCAAAAAACCAGTGTGATCTACAATTCAAAAGGGCAGTATGCTACGTTTGAAAAGGGGGTATAACAATGTGTAAGCTTTTTGACGATTGGTCGGAAGATATTCGCAGATACTGCGAAGCAAACGGGTTTAGCTTTGAAAAGGCTTGTAAGCTTTCGCAATGCTGGGGCGGAAATTTTCTTGCGCTTCAGTACTACGATCCTGAAAACGGAAAGCAGGGGCTTCTTGATGAAACACCCATGCCGCTCGTTCTTTTAATTA
>JAFPXW010000355.1 GCA_017394565.1 Oscillospiraceae bacterium
GAGGTTTCCGGTATCAAGGATATCAGAACCAAGTCCCTGCGTTCCAACAATCCGTGCAATGTAGTTCGCGCTACCATCGCTGGTCTGACCGGCTGCACCACCGCTGACGAAGTTGCTGCTAAGCGCGGCAAGTCCGTCAAGGAAATCCTGGGCTAAGGAGGACATACACGATGAAGAAGATCACACTCGTAAAGAGCCTCATCGGCTGCAAGAAGGACCAGATCGCTACCGCTGCGGCTCTCGGTCTCAAGAAGATCGGCGATGTAACAACTCAGCCCGATAATCCCTGCACACAGGGTAAGATCCAGAAGATCACTCACCTCATTAAGGTAGAAGAAGCATAAAATAAGGAGGTGCAACACAATGCAGATTCATGAACTCGTACCGGCTCCGGATTCCAATAAGGCTTCCAAGCGCATCGGTCGTGGCCATGGCTCCGGTCAGGGCAAGACTGCTGGTAAGGGACACAAGGGCCAGAAGGCTCGTTCCGGCGGCGGCGTTAGAATCGGTTTTGAAGGCGGCCAGATGCCGCTGGCAAGAAGAATCCCGAAGCGTGGATTCAATAACATCTTTGCAGCACAGTACGCAACTGTTAACGTAAGTGACCTCAACAAGTTCACTGACGGTACTGTTGTAGATACCGAGCTGCTCGTAGCGTCCGGTCTGATCAAGAAGGTTTATGACGGCGTGAAAGTTCTCGGCGATGGCGAGCTGAACTCCAAGCTGACCGTAAAGGCAGCAAAGTTCACCAAGTCCGCTGCTGAGAAGATTGAGAAGGCAGGCGGGAAAGCTGAGGTGATCTGAGTTGTTTCAGACACTGAAGAACGCTTGGAGTGTGCCGGAGATCCGTAAAAAGTTCATCTATACACTCATCATGATCATCATCTTCAGAATCGGTTCGGCTGTTACCGTGCCGTTTCTGGATCTGGCAAGCGTACAGAGCTGGGTAAGTGAGAATGCGACAAACGGTAACTTCCTGGAGTACCTCAACATCCTCACCGGTGGTGCGCTTTCCAAAGCAACCATTTTCTCCCTGTCCATCACACCTTATATTAATGCGTCCATCATCATTCAGCTCCTCACCTATGCATTGCCTCCGCTGGAGCGCTTGCAGGAGGAGGGCGAAGAAGGCCGGAAGGTCATCAATAAGATCATGGCGTATGTGGCACTCGGACTTGCTATCTTCATGTCCATCGCTTATTACTTCACGATGAAGAACAGCATGGGCGCTGTCAAGTACACAACCGGTGCTTATGGCTGGTTCGCAGCGATCGTTATCATCGCGTGCTTCGCAGCCGGCGCATCGTTCGTCGTCTGGATGGGTAACCGCATCAGCGAAAAGGGTATCGGCAACGGCGTTTCTATGATCCTCTTTGCCGGTATTCTGGCGCGTTTCCCCACCGATGTCGGCACTCTGATCGAACTGACCAAGATGCAGGCTTCCACCTACTTCTGGGTAACCCTCGCTGTCCTGATCGTGTTCGTTCTGATGATCGGATTTATCGTTTTCATGAACGAGTCCGAGCGCAGAATCCCGATCCAGTACGCGAAGCGCGTGGTCGGCAGAAAGCAGTTCGGCGGTCAGAATACACACATTCCGATCAAGGTTTGTATGTCCGGCGTTATGCCGATCATCTTTGCAATGGCATTCATGTCCCTCCCGTCTACGCTGAGCCTGTTCATCAAGCCGGCGGAAACACTGGAGCTTGCAAAGGAGAACGGCTTCTGGTCAACATTCTATTTCCACTTTATCAACTTTTTCAGAACAACAAGCTGGGGCTATGCGGTGCTCTACCTCGTGCTGATCGTTGCGTTCAACTACTTCTACGTTTCGATGCAGTATAACCCGGTCGAGATCGCAAACGGTCTGCGTCAGAACAATGGCGCCATTCCGGGTATCCGCCCTGGTAAGCCGACATCCGATTACCTCCAGAAGGTGCTGTCCAAGATCACTCTGGTAGGTGCGATTTTCCTCGGCATCATCGCAATTTTCCCGATCATCGTGACATGGATCGATCCCAAGCTGCAGTCGCTGTCTATGGGCGGTACTTCCATCCTGATCGTGGTCAGCGTGGCCCTGGAAACAGCAAGAACACTGGAATCCCAGCTGATGATGCGTCATCACAAGGGCTTCTTAGGATAAGGAGGGGCAAGTATGAATTTGATTTTACTCGGTGCGCCCGGCGCTGGCAAGGGCACACAGGCTGAGGCCATCTCTGAAACTCTGGGAATCCCCCAGATCTCTACCGGCAATATGCTGCGCGAGGCTGTCAAGAACGGCACAGAGTACGGTCTGAAAGCTAAGGCTGTCATGGAAGCAGGCGGTCTGGTATCTGACGACATCGTGATCGGGATCCTCAAGGATCGCATCGCGCAGCCGGATGCACAGAAGGGCTTCATCCTCGACGGCTTCCCGAGAACTGTTCCGCAGGCTGAGGCGCTCGACAAGATGGGCGTCCGGATCGACAAGGTCATTGAGATCTTCGTTCCCGATGAGACCATCAAGCAGAGAGTTTCCGGCAGACGCGTCTGCGAGGGCTGCGGTGCAACTTATCATATCGAATACAAGCCTTCCAAGACCGAGGGCGTGTGCGATAAGTGCGGTGCAAAGACGATCATCCGTAAGGACGACCAGCCTGAGACCGTTATCTCCCGTCTGGAAACCTACCACGAAACCACTGAGCCGATCAAGGCTTATTACGAAAAACAGGGCAAGCTCGAAACTGTCATCGGACAGGAAGAGGTTGCCGATACCAAGCGTCTGACTCTGAAAGCAGTAGGAGTGGAAGGCTAATGAGTATCACGATTAAATCGAAAACAGATCTCGAAAAGATGCGTGTCGCCGGCAGGATTGCCGGTAACGCAAGGGATCTGGCTGGCAGATCACTTGAACCGGGCATGACGACCAAGGATATCGACAAGATCATCCACGATTATATCGTCGGTCAGGGTGCGGTGCCGTCCTTCCTCGGATACGGGGGATTTCCGGGCAGCGCCTGCATTTCGGTGAATGACGAAGTCATCCACGGCATCCCCGGCTCCCGCAAGATCAAAACCGGCGACATCGTCAGCATTGACGTTGGTGCCTACATCGATGGCTTCCACGGTGACACCTGCGCGACCTTCCCGGTCGGCAAGATCTCTGAGGAGGCACAGGCACTTCTGGATGTCACAAAGGCTTCTCTCTATGAGGGCATCGCAAAGGCTGTGGCCGGCGCACGACTCGAAGAAGTCTGCGGCGCTGTAGAACAGTACTGCGCATCCAGAGGTTACGGTATCGTCCGCGAATACTGCGGTCACGGGATCGGCAGACACCTGCACGAATCTCCGGAGGTACCGAACTACGTTCAGCGCGGTTCCAAGGATATGCATATCAAGCTTCAGCAGGGTATGTGCATCTGCATCGAGCCGATGATCAACGTCAAGGGGGATGCGATCCGCGTTTGCAAGGACGGATGGACAGTCAGAACCAAGAGCGGTTCTCTCTCTGCTCATTTTGAACACGCGATCGCGATCACATCGTCTGGTCCGGTCATTCTGACTGAGTCGGAGCTTGACTGATGCAGCTGCAAAAAGGTATGGTGGTTCGCGCCATCGCCGGCAAGGAGATGGATCACTTCTATGTGATCACTGACCTCGATGCGCGTTTCGCGTTCATCGCCGACGGAAAGCACCGTCCACTCGACCGGCCAAAGCGCAAGAATGTCCGCCACCTCCGCGCGACCAGCACCGTCTGGGACATCGGAGATATGACGGATCGGGCGCTGCGCCGCAGTCTGCAAGAGTTCTCAGCCAAGGGAGGTTATTGATTTGGCAAAAGAAGATTTGATTGAAGTTGAGGGTGTCGTTGTTGAGGCACTGCCGAACGCGAACTTCCGCGTAGAGCTTCCGAACAAGCACATGATCCTCGCTCACGTTTCCGGCAAGCTGCGTATGAATTACATCCGCATCGTGCCCGGTGATAAGGTGAAGATCGAAATGTCACCCTATGATCTGACCAAGGGCCGCATTACTTGGCGTGCTAAGTAAGACGGCTACACAAGGAGGTATATTCCATGAAAGTAAGACCTTCGGTTAAACCGATTTGCGAAAAGTGCAAGGTCATCAAGCGCAAGGGTAAAGTCATGGTTATCTGTGAGAATCCCAAGCACAAGCAGCGTCAGGGCTAATCCCTGAACAATTTGGAGGTGAATTTCATCAATGGCAAGAATTTCAGGTGTTGACCTTCCCAAGGATAAGAGAGTCGAGATCGGCCTGACCTATATCTTCGGCATCGGCCGTCCGACCGCTGATAAGATCCTCGCCGCTACCGGCATCAATCCGGATACCAGAGTCAAGGATCTGACAGAGCAGGACGTAGCAAAGCTGCGTGACTACATCGACGCTAACCTGACTGTTGAGGGTGATCTCCGCCGTGAGGTAGCTCTGAACATCAAGCGTCTGGTCGAGATCGGCTGCTACAGAGGCATTCGTCACAGAAAGGGCCTGCCGGTAAGAGGCCAGCGTACCAAGACCAATGCAAGAACCCGCAAGGGTCCGGCTAAGACCATCGCTAACAAGAAGAAGTAAGGAGGGCGATTTCTTTTGGCACAGCAGAAGGGTAAAAAGGTGACCACTGTACGCCGTCGCAGAGAGCGTAAGAACATCGAGAGCGGTGCAGTGCATATCCAGTCCACATTCAATAATACCATCGTGACCATCACCGATACACAGGGCAATGCCATTTCCTGGGCATCCGCAGGCGGTCTTGGCTTCCGTGGTTCCAGAAAGTCTACTCCGTTTGCAGCACAGACTGCTGCAGAGACCGCTGCAAAGGCAGCTATGGAGCATGGCCTGAAGACTGTTGAAGTTTATGTTAAGGGCCCGGGTTCCGGCCGTGAGGCAGCCATCCGCGCACTTCAGACCGTAGGTCTTGAGGTTCGCATGATCAAGGATGTCACCCCGATTCCGCACAATGGTTGCCGTCCGCCTAAGAGACGCCGCGTCTAATTTGGAGGTACATGAATTATGGCAGTAAATAAGGATCCGATTCTGAAGAGATGCAGATACCTCGGTATTTCTCCGATGGTTATGGGCATCAACAAGAAGTCCAACCGCTTTGAGAAGGCAGGCCCGAACCGTAAGAAGGTTTCTGAATATGGTATGCAGCTCAAGGAGAAGCAGAAGCTCAAGTTCATCTATGGCATGATGGAGACTCCGTTCCGCCACTACTTCGAGCTTGCTGAAAAGATGGAAGGCAAGGCCGGTGATAACCTCATCACTCTGCTCGAGTCCCGTCTGGACAATGTCGCTTACCGTGCAGGCTACGCTCTGACTCGCCGTGAGGCAAGACAGCTCGTTGGTCATGGCCATTTCACTGTAAACGGCAAGAAGGTAGACATCCCGTCCTATCGCGTATCTGTAGGTGATGTGATCGCCGTGAAGGAGAAGAGCAGAACCAGCGCGAAGTTCAAGGATGTTGTAGAGCAGACCAACGGCAGAACCACTCCGCTGTGGCTCGATGTCAACAAGGATGCGTTCTCCGCAACCGTAAACAGACTGCCGAATCCGACAGATATTGACTACGAGGCAGAAACTCACCTGATCGTCGAGCTGTACTCCAAGTAATCCGTAATTGCTTGCGGCCACACACATATCCGATTGTTCTAAATCAAAAGTAATTACGAAATAGGAGGGTTTATATGCTTGAAAAAATTGAGAAGCCGGAAATTGTTCCCGAAGATCTGAGACCGGACGGAAAGTATGGCAAATTCGTCCTTTCCCCGCTTGAGCGCGGCTATGGCACAACCCTTGGTAACAGCCTCAGACGTGTACTTCTCTCCTCCATTCCGGGCGTGGCAGTCAATTTTGTAAAGATTGACTGCGTGCATCATGAGCTGTCCACCATTCCGGGTGTCAAGGAAGATGTCACCGAGATCATTCTGAGCCTCAAGGGCCTGACTGCCAAGCTCTACGGCGAAGGCCCCAAGACGCTTCTGATCGATGCCGAGGGCGAGTGCGAGGTCACTGCCGGCGATATCGAAGCAGACTCCGAAGTCACCATTCTGAACCCTGGTATGCACATCGCTACCCTGGGCAAGGATGCAAAGCTTCATATGGAAATTACCATTGACCGCGGCAGAGGCTATGTATCTGCTGAGCGCAACAAGCAGCAGACCGCTGATATCCCGATCGATGTAATTGCCGTAGACAGCATTTATACTCCTGTTTTAAAGGTGAACTATACTGTAGAGAATACTCGTCTCGGACAGGTCACCGACTATGACAAGCTGACCATGGAGGTATGGACCGATGGTACCATCTCCGCCAAGGAAGCACTGTCACAGGCAGCCAATCTCCTCAACGAGCACCTGAAGCTCTTCGTTGATCTTTCTGACGAAGCTTGCATTCCCGAGGTCCTTGTAGAAAAGGATGATAAGGGCAAGGAAAAGATCCTTGAGATGACCATTGAGGAACTTGACTTGTCGGTACGTTCCTTCAATTGCCTGAAGCGTGCCGGCATCAATACCGTTGACGATTTGATCAACAAGTCCGAGGAAGAAATGATGAAGGTGCGTAACCTCGGCAAGAAGTCCTTCGATGAGGTAAAGGAAAAGCTCCAGTCTCTGGGGTTTGACCTCTCTTCCGAGGAAGACTGACGCACTTTGATAAGACTTTACCCGATGGGCTCCCCCTCAGGGGGGAACACCCATTCAAGACTTTGAGAAAAGGAGTGAATCGTAATGCCGGGTACCAGAAAGCTGGGCAGAACCACTGCACAGAGAACTGCAATGCTGAGAGCTATGGTTACTTTCCTGCTGGAGAACGGTCAGATCGAGACTACCGTTACCAGAGCGAAGGAAGTTCGCAGCGTCGCTGAGAAGATGATTACACTGGGCAAGAATACTGACCTTCACAGCAAGCGTCAGGTATATTCCTACATCACTAAGGAAGGTGTCGCTAAGAAGCTGTTCGACGAGATCTCGCCGAAGTACGCTGACCGTAAGGGCGGCTACACCCAGATCATCAAGATCGGTCCGCGCCGTGGTGATGCCGCTGAAATGGCAATCATCAAGCTGGTTGACTAATTGATCGAAACCACTCAGGTCCCCTTTGCCGCGAGGCAGAGGGGACTTTTGTATTTTTTTGCAAAACGATTGCAATTTCAGTGAAGATGTGCTATAATAAAATAGTGAATCTCTCTTTGAAAGGAGATCTGTTCTATGAAACTTGTATTCGCCATCGTGAACGGCGACGATAGTCAGGCGGTGTCCAAGGCACTGATGAAGGCCGGCTTCTTTGCAACAAAGCTTGCTTCCACCGGCTCTTTTCTGAGTGCCGGAAATACCACCTTCCTCACTTGTGTGGAGGATCACCGCGTGGAGGATGTCATCGACGTCATCCGCGAAAAAAGCCATAAGCGCAAGCAGTTTGTTTCCACCGGCGCAATGACCGGCATGGACTTCCCTGTGGAAGTCGAGGTCGGCGGCGCAACGATCTTCGTGACCGACGTGGAACGCTTTGAGAAAGTATGATCCCCCAGATCTACGGCAATGATCCCGTGCTGGATCTCATCCGCACCATGCGCGAGCGCGACCACCTGCCGCACGCCGCACTCCTGTTCGGCGAAAAGGGCATGGGACGCAAGACCATTGCGCGGTATTTCGCGATGACGGCGCTCTGCACCGGAGTTCATGCGCCTTGCGGTGAGTGCCAATCCTGCCGGAAGATCCTACAGGACGATATGCAGGACATCCATCCGCATCCGGATCTGATCTGGGTGGAGCATAGCGGAAAAAAGCGCGGATTTTCGGTCGAAACCGTTCGCCGGATCTGCCGCGATGCCATCGTGGCACCGAATGACGGCGACCGGAAGGTCTATCTGTTTGCCGACTGCGACCAGATGGACATCCGTGCGCAGAATACCCTCCTGAAGCTTACGGAGGAACCGCCGCCGCACGTTCTGCTGTTGTTCACGGCGGAGCATCGCAATGCGTTTCTCGTGACGATGCTGTCGCGTATGATGCCGATCGCGGTGCGCCCCTGCACGGCGGAGGACTGCCGGGAAGCCCTGATTTCCCAGCACGGAATCGAAGCAGGGAAGGCGGATCTTGCCGTCAAAGCCTGCGGCGGCAACATCGGCAAGGCGCTGACGTGGCTGTCTGATGCGTCCATGCAGGAAATGACGCGCCAGACCGCTGCCCTGACGGAAGCCATTGCCTCGCACCGGCAGTACGAGATCCTGCGCATCCTCGCGCAGTACGAATCCGACCGCAGCGCCGCGGCGGAATTCCTGCGGCTGCTGGATTTACAGCTTCGTGATGCGCTGGTGATGCGGTTTTCCAGGGATAACATCACGGGCGCGGATGCAGCGAGTGCAGGCAGGCTTTCGCAAAATCTGACCGCAAGCCGCACCAGACGGATGCATGATGCGATCCAGAATGCGTATGAAGCGCTGCAGGCAAACGTCAGCGTCAAGCTTGCACTTGCGGCACTTGGCGGTGCGCTGCTTCAATAAATCCCCATTTTTCGATAGAAAGGAATCCCCATGACTGAAATTGTAGGTGTTCGTTTTCAGAACTCCGGAAAAGTGTACTATTTTTCTCCGAACGGTCTGTCGCTCCAGATGGGCGATCAGGTCGTGGTGGAAACGGCGCGTGGGCAGGAATGCGGCGTGGTTTCCATCCCGAACCGCAAGGTCGATGCGGAAACGGTCGTTTCGCCCCTGAAAAATGTCGTCCGCGTGATGACGAAGGAGGATCACCGGCAGGTCGAGCAGAATGAGCAGAAGGAAAAACGTGCGTTCCATGTGTGCGAGCAGAAGATCGAGCAGCGCGGCTTGAAGATGAAGCTTGTCGATGTGAGCTGCACCTTCGATAATTCCAAGCTTCTGTTCTATTTCACAGCCGATTCGCGTGTCGATTTCCGCGAGCTGGTCAAGGATCTTGCGTCCGTCTTCCGGATGCGCATCGAATTGCGGCAGATCGGTGTCCGCGACGAAGCCAAGATGTTCGGCGGACTCGGCGTCTGCGGCAGAGAATTCTGCTGCCGCGGCTACCTCGGCGATTTCCAGCCGGTCTCCATCAAAATGGCGAAGGAGCAGGGACTTTCCCTCAACCCGACCAAGATCTCCGGCACCTGCGGCCGACTGATGTGCTGCCTCAAGCACGAGCAGTCGGTGTACGAGGAGTTGGCGAAGATCACACCGCGCATCGGTTCCATCGTGAAAACGCCGCAGGGCAAGGGCCGTGTCGATGACGCGAACCTCATCACCGGCAAGCTGCGCATTCGTCCGGATAAGGAGGACGAGGTGCCGTATACCGTGGACCGCTCCGAGGTGGAGGTGCTTCGCGAAGGCAGAACGCGCATCACGAAGGAAGAACGCGACCTCAAAAAACTCGAAGGCAAATAAAATGAGCCCCACTGTCAGAGCATGGCAGTGGGGCTCTTTGTCGGTGAAATCAGCGCAAAAAAATGGCGAGCCTTGCGACTCGCCCCAAATAATAAGGATGTAGGATTTATGATGTATTTATTATACCATCCTTTTACCAAATTGTCAATATATTTGGCGCAAGATTGGAAAATCCCACAAATTAAACTTTGATACTTGTTTGAAATGCACAAATTCAAGATGCATCTTCGACGCCAAAGATCACCGCATCGACATCACGCCAGCAGGTATCGGCAACGGTGTAGTGCCCCTGGTCATCGACGCTGACAGTGATCGTCACGCTCTGCGGATCCAGCGGTGCCGCTGCCTCGACGAAAGGCGTCAGCACCTCAGCCACACGGCTGCCCCAGGCGGCTTCCAGCTCGTATAATTCCTCACTGGAGGGAGGCGCCTTGTAGTACTGCTCCGCAAATTCACGCTTGTAGACGCGCTCCAGTTCCGGGATCGCGTTTGTCCAGAGATCCAGCGGCGCGGTGCTGACCGTGATCTGGAACCCTTCGCCTGAGGGTATCGCAGGCATCACGGTGTAGGTGACTTTGCTGAGAAGCGTCGCGGCGAGTGCATCGAATTGCGCCGCAGTTTCGGGCGAAATATGCTCTGTGTCCACGGTCGTGTGGTATTGCAGCAGCCGGCTGACGTAAGCCGTTTCCTCGGCAGACAGCGCCTGTGCTTCGGACGCTGTTGCTTTTGTGCAGCGGATGTAAGCCGCCGTGTCACCGGAATAGGTGCAGTTCAGCACCGCCTGCACATAGCCCGTGCAGGCAGAACCGGCGCTTCCGCATCCGGTCAGGGAAAGCAGGGAAATGCTCAGGAGTGTGAGGATGCGTTTTTTCATTCAGATGCTTCCTCAGCGTCGCCCTCGTCGAGGTCGATGTAGACCTCAGCGGTTTCATCCTCGGACTTGCTTTCGGCAGAGGTCTCGTCCGCGGCGGTCGTTTCTGCTTCTGCGGCATCAGCATTAGCATCTGCATCTGCATTCGTCTCAGCGTCAGCAGCGGCGTCGCCTGCGGCCGTTCCCCAGCCATCGGAGATGGTCAGCGGAATGGAATTGCCGTCC
>JAFPXW010000356.1 GCA_017394565.1 Oscillospiraceae bacterium
CACTGCTGTCCATCGCGATCGGTGCGACGGTCCTGTCCGGACTTGTGACCATTTATTATGATGTACCGCGTCAGAGGGGTGCGCAGTTCCGGAATTACGGCGCTAATATGATCCTGACTGAAGCGGACGACAATTTCACGCTGGACGATATGCAGCAGGGGCTGTCCGTGATCCCGTCCGATTCGCTGGTCGGTGCAGCGCCTTACCGCTATGAAAATGTCCGTATCCACGAGCGGCCGATCGTGGCTGCCGGAACGGATATGGCAGGTGCCAAGGCAACAAGCCCCTACTGGATGGTCGAAGGCGAGTGGCCGGCTGCTGACGGGCAGATCATGGTCGGCGCAAATGTCGCCGAATCCTTCCGCCTGAAAACCGGCGAGATGCTGACTGTCAGCTTCACACCGGACACGCAGGAAACACAGCAGGCAGGCGAAGCAATCGAGGATCACACGATCGACCTTGAGATCACAGGTATCCTGGATACCGGCGGCTCGGAGGAGGATTATGTGTATCTGTCCCTGAATGACCTTGACACGCTCACAGGCGGCAGCGGTTCGATCGACGTGGCGGAGCTGAGTATTTCCGCCAATGCCGACCAGCTCAGCGATTATGCTGACAAGATCAATGCAAGTGTTCCGTCTGTCAAGGCACACCTCGTCAAGCGCGTGACAGCATCCGAAACGACTGTCCTGAGCAAGCTGCAGGCGCTTGTCCTGCTGGTCACCGTTGTTGTGCTTGCGCTGACGATGATCTGCGTGGCAACGACCATGACGGCAGTCGTGACCGAACGCCGCAAGGAGATCGGCCTGCGAAAAGCCATCGGCGCGTCTGACAGAAGCATCATCGGCGAATTTCTCGGCGAAAGCATGATGCTTGGCGGCATCGGCGGTGTTCTGGGCTCCGGGCTTGGTTATCTGTTCGCACAGCAGGTGAGCATCAACGTCTTTTCCAGTTCGATCCGGTTCCAGTGGCTTCTGGTGCCGATCACGATCCTTGTATCGATCCTCGTCACCGGACTTTCGAGTCTGATGCCGATCCGGAGCGCGACCGAAGTCGATCCGGCACTGGTACTCAAGGGCGAATAATGGAGGTAAATGGCTATGAGCTTATTAGAGTTGAAACATATTTATAAAATCTACGGCGAACTGCACGCGCTCGATGATGTCAGCCTGAAGGTCGAAAAGGGCGAGTGGGTGTCGATCATGGGACCGTCCGGTTCGGGCAAGAGTACCATGATGAACATCATCGGCTGCATGGATAAGCCCAGCAAGGGCGAGGTGCTGCTGGACGGCGTGGACATTTCCAAGGAAAGCGCCAGAAATCTGACCACGGTCCGCCGCGATAAGATCGGTCTGATCTTCCAGCAGTTCCATCTGGTCAATTATCTGACAGCCGTCGAAAACGTCATGCTGGCACAGTATTACCACAGCCTTCCGGACGAGAAGGAAGCGATGGAAGCCCTCGACCGTGTCGGACTTGCAGATCGCGCCAAGCACCTGCCGAGCCAGCTGTCCGGCGGTGAGCAGCAGCGTGTTTGCGTAGCACGTGCGCTCATCAATTATCCGGAGATCATCCTTGCGGACGAACCGACCGGCAACCTTGACGAAGCCAATGAGGAGATCGTTGTGGATCTGTTCCACAAGCTGCACAACGAGGGGACGACACTGATCGTCGTTACCCACGATCCGGAAGTGGCGGAAGTTGCACAGCGCACGCTCGTCCTCCGAAACGGCAAGCTGCACAAGGAGATCGTAAACCAGAACTTCACCGGCAAGATCCATTTTGACGACACAGACAGTTTCCGGAAGGAGGAAACGAAATGACAAAAAAAATCATAATGCTCCCTGTTTTGTTTGCGCTCGCCATCGGCATGACAGCCTGCGGTGAGAAATCCTACGCGGACGGCACCTACAGCGGCAGAAGTGCAGACTACATCAATGAGGAGGAAGGCGAGGAGGCCGGCAACGGCTACGGCGTGGTCGAACTGACGATCTCCGGCGGTCAGATCACGGCCTGCACCTACCAGACATTTGAGCTGGACGGTACCCTCAAGGATGAGGAATACGGCAAGGAAAACGGCGAGATCAAGAACAAGGATTTCTATAATAAGGCGCAGAAGGCACGGGCGGCGTGTGACAATTACGCACAGCAGCTCGTGGCCAAGCAGAATGTCAAGGACGTGGATGCGATCAGCGGCGCGACGGTTAATTACGGAGAATTCAAGGAAGCTGTCGGCGAAGCGCTGAAGCAAGCGGAACAATAATGAAACCGGTTCGCATCATTGCGCACGTCCTGACGGATGCAGCCGTGATCGCAGCAGCGCTGGGCATTCCGGTGCTGCTGTCCGATCAGGGCAGGAGCATCCTGACCGGAACGGACGCCGTTTCGAGTGCATCGGTCGTCATTGACGCACCGTCGGGAGAATTCCTTGTGCTGCTGAATCCGGAGCTTCATCCGAATGAAGAAAACCTGACATTCTGGACGGACTTCTTTTCGGGGAAGGACGTGACGTTCTGCTTCGAGGATATTTCCTGCATGGTCGCCAGAAATGACACGGCTGCGCTGGATATGGCACAGTCCTATGCCTCGCGCTTGTCCGAGCATCAGATGACGGTACGGCAGGAGGATATCACGCTGATGCTGTCCCGTGCGGATCACGGGAAATTTGACGTGATCGTTCTTTCACGCGAGATGGCGGAGCACTACGCCGCAGAACATGGCATCCCGGACGGAACGCTCCGGTTTTCGAGCGAACAGACACCACAGGAGGAGACAACATGAGAAAATGGAACGCAGTCCTCAGCATGGGGATCTTGGCACTATTTCTGGTTCATGCAGTTGCAGGCACATTGCAGATGGCCGGTTTTCTGGCAGGCGGATCGCAGATCCTGAAGATCATGGCATGGTGCATGGTCGCACTGATCGCCCTGCACACGATCATCGGCTGCAAGCTGACAGCAGACACCCTGAGCACCATCAAAAAATCAGGGGCATCCTATTTCAAAGAGAATCAGCTGTTCTGGCTGCGGCGGATCAGCGGATTTGCGATCATGGCATTTATCGCGAGTCACCTGGCTTTTTTTATGACCAGTACGGAGGACGGCGCGGTACGGCTGCACGTTTTTGAGGGCGCACAGCTTGTGACGCAATTGCTTCTGGTCGTGTCCATCGCCCTGCACGTTCTGTCCAACATCCGGCCGCTGATGATCGCACTCGGCGCAAAGAAATTCAAGAATTTCCTGCTGGATCTGCTGGTGATCCTCAGCGTGTTGCTGCTGGCATCCGGCATTGGATTCATCGTGTACTTTATCCGCTGGAACGCCATTTAAAAGGAGGGTGACGCATGAAATGCATTCACATCGTCGGCGCAGGACTTGCCGGACTTTCGGCAGCCATCACGCTGGCATCGAAGGGCATTACCTGTAATCTGTTCTCGCTGCAGCCCTCTGAACGTGCGCAGTCGGTTCTGGCGGAAGGCGGCATCAACGGCGCACTGGATACGATGGGCGAGGACGACTGCACAGAGAATCATTTCGCGGATACGCTGCGCGGCGGTGTGTATCTTGCCGATCCGAATGCAGTCGATCACCTGACGAAACACGCGCCGGAGATCCTGCGCTGGCTGGAGAGACTCGGTGTTCCGTTCAACCGGACGGAAACAGACATAGCCCTGCGGAATTTCGGCGGCCAGAAGAAAAAACGCACTGCCTACGCACAAAGTTCCACGGGCAAGATCATCATGACTGCCGTGATCGACGAAGCCCGGAAGTACGAAGTCAAGGGGCTCATCCGGCGGTTTCCCCACCATGAAATGATCCGGCTTCTGACGGATGGAGAAACCTGCCGCGGCGTGCGCATCCGGGATACCTTCACGGGAAAAATGCGCGACTACACCGGGATCGTCCTGCTTTGCACCGGCGGCATGAACGGCGTATTTCCATCCATGACGACCGGAACGACACAGAATTCCGGCGATGCGGCGGCGACAGCTTTTGCGCAGGGGGCGGCCTTTTCCAATCTCGAAATGCTCCAGTACCATCCCACGACCATCGGCATCTCCGGCAAGCGCTGTCTTGTCACGGAAGCGGCACGCGGCGAGGGCGGACGGCTTTACATCGAGCGCGGCGGTGAAAAATGGTTCTTCATGGAAGAAAAATACCAGGAGCTTGGCAACCTCATGCCGCGTGACGTGGTTGCGCGAACGATGTTTTTCGTGCGGCGGCAGGAAGACTGCGGCGACCAGGTATTTCTCGATATGACGGGACTTCCGGAAGAAACATGGCAGCATAAGCTCTCTGACCTGCGCATGGAGCTGATGCGCTATCTCGGCTTCGATCCGAAAACAAACCCCATTCCCGTGCAGGAGGGCATCCACTATTTCATGGGCGGTATTGATACGGATGAAGACCATCGCACGAACCTCACTGGATTATATGCTGCCGGCGAATGTACCAGCCAGTACCACGGCGCGAACCGACTCGGCGGAAATTCGATGCTTGGCGCACTCTACGGCGGCAGGCGTGCAGCCGAAACCATTGCAGGCGGCGACATTCCGGATGCATCGGAAACCGTTGCTGCAAAAAGTGAGACCGAGCCTTTTGCAGTTCCTGCTTCCCCCGTCCTGATCCGGCGGATCAGCGAGATCCTGCTGTCCGGACTCGGCATTGTCCGCAGTGAGCAGGATCTGCTGCAAGCGCTCGGAAAGCTCCACGCGCTTGCAGCAGAAAAAGCCTATCTGCCGCGAGAAACAGCACGTTTTCAGCTTGCTGAGGCGATGCTTCGGTCGGCACTTGAGCGCCGTGAAAGCCGTGGTGCGCATTACCGTGAGGATTATCCGGAAACGAGCGAAGCCTACCGCAAGCCGACCATCGCGCAGGTGCAGCATGAGCAGCTGACGATCACATTCCGTACACTTCCGGAAAGGAGGAAATCCGATGCAGATCACACTTGAAATTCTTCGCCGGATCTCGCCGGAAACGGAGCCATACTGGGAATCGCACCCGTTTGAAACACCGGATGAAAACGCTACAGTCGCAACGGCACTCTGTGAAATGAACGAACAGCTTTCCGGGCAGCCCGGCACACGCCCGATCCGCTGGGCGTGCTCCTGCC
>JAFPXW010000357.1 GCA_017394565.1 Oscillospiraceae bacterium
CCTTGGGGATAAGCAGGCAGCCAGCGAGTTTACGAGCGCAGCTGATCGCTTATGCAGAGCAGGGTGCCCAGGGTGGGGGGAAAGAAACGCGCTTGTTCTATTTGCTAAGTTGTTAGCATTGGGCTGGGTTGGGGCGGCTCACAGCAGGTCTGCCCCAGAAACAGACTTTTTTGACAAGCTGACTGAGAACCTGACTTTACAGGATGCCAAAAAGTTGATAATTATTTTAGAATTTTGCAGGATACTATATAGGAGCCCTAAAAACAGGCTGGGGTGGGGCGAAGCCCCGCACGATCTCCGGGAAGGATGTGAACCGAAATGTATACCATACTTGTGGCGGACGACGAAAAGGACGTTGTCAGCCTTCTGAAGGATTACCTCGAACTCAAGGGCTACTGCGTTTTTACAGCATACAACGGCAAGGAAGCGATCGAGCAGGCTTCCAGATGTCCCGATCTGATGCTGCTCGATGTGAATATGCCCGAAGCCGACGGATTTGAGGTCTGCCGGAAGATCAGGGATCACGTCAGCTGCCCGATCCTGTTCCTCACGGCGAGGATCGAGGACGCGGACAAGATCCAGGGATTCGCTTCGGGCGGCGATGACTATATTCTGAAGCCGTTTTCCCTCGAAGCACTCGGCGCAAGAATTGCCGCCCATATCCGCCGCGACCATCGCTGTGCGGTTTCCTCCAATGTCCGTTTTTTTGGCGATACGGTGATCAATTACACAGAAAAAACGGTAGTGTGCAAGGACGAGCCGCTTGACCTGACCAGAAAGGAATACAGCATCATCGAGCTTTTGTCCCTCAATGCCGGTCAGGTCTTTGATAAGGAACGGATCTACGAAAAGATCTGGGGCTATGATGCGGAGGGGGACAGCACCGTGATCGCTGAGCATATCCGCAGGATCCGCGCAAAACTCGGAAAATACGGCGAGGACTGCCATCTGGGAACAGTCTGGGGGATGGGATACAAATGGATCAGGTAACATCACTCCGGTTTTCGTGGCTGCGGTATCTCATCCCCTGTCTGATCCTGTGCGTCGCCGGATGTGCGCTGATCGAGGGGCTGTCCGTGTATCTTCAGGAGTGGTACACGGCGAAATTTATGGATGCGGCGTCCTTCGGCGAGCTGTCATCGCTGGATGCACCGTCCCGGCAAACCGCCGGGATGCACTGGCTCTATGACCTGTTCCGCTATGCGCGGCTCGTTCTCATTCCGCTGTGGGCGGCGGCTTGCCTGTGGCTTGCGGCTTCGGGATTCTATGAAAGGGAGATCCGGAAACCAGTGGACACGCTGACAAGGGCCTCGGAGAAGATCCTGGGCGATGACCTGGACTTCAGGGTGGAATGTGACTCGCCGAATGAGCTTGGCAGACTCTGCGGCTCCTTCGAGGAGATGCGAAAGAATCTGTACGACAGCAACTACAGCCTCTGGAAATCCCTGGAGGAACGCAAGCGCCTGAACTCCGCGTTTTCCCACGACCTCAGAACGCCCATCACCGTGCTGAAGGGCTACATGGAATTGATCCGGCAGTTCGACGGCAAGCTCAGCCCCGAAAAGCAGGCGGACATTCTTTCCAAAATGGAAAATCAGATCGAACGGCTTGGCAGCTACACCGAGAAGATGAGCAGTCTGCACAAGCTGGAGGACATCATTCCCGATGTGCAGGAGATCTCATTCGGCCAGCTCTGCGCACAGCTGGAGGAAACCGGCAGGCTCCTCTGCGGCGGCGCGGCATTTTCGTTCGCCTCCGAAGGGGCGTATGAGCAGGCGGTCTATACGGATAGCGAGCTGGTCATGCAGGTGTTCCTCAATCTGGTGTCCAATGCCCTGCGCTATGCAGACACGCGGGTGACGTGTACGGCATCGGTCAGCGCGGAGACCATGACGATCGTGGTTTCCGACGACGGTAAGGGCTTCTCTGAGGAAGCGATCCGCAAGGCATGGCTGCCCTTTTACCGTGCAGGCAATGACAACGACAAGGAGCATTTTGGTCTGGGGCTGTACATCTGCAAGCTGCTCTGCCGGAAGAACGGCGGCGATATCACCATCGAAAACAACGAAAACGGCGGCGGAAGGGTGACCGCCGGATTTTCTGTCAGAAAAGAAGCTTTGTAAGGATCCGGGTGCAGAGGGGCAATGCCAGCCTCTGAAAATCTTTTTTTGCAGTTTCTCAAAAAATCAGATAAATAATTGATATTTGTATTCTATAATCATGACATGATGAAACACACATCATGTCATGATTATTTTTATTATAAGGAGGAGATCTTATGGAACACAGGATCACCATCGAACATATGAACAAATTCTACGGCAGGAAGCAAGCCCTGTTCGACATCGACCTCACCATCGAACAGGGAATGTTCGGACTGCTCGGCAGAAACGGCGCCGGCAAGACAACCCTCATGAAAACCCTTGCCGCGATCCACAAAAAGAAGAACGGCAGCATCACCGTCTGCGGCGTTCCGATCGAGAGGGAGCGCGAGATCAGAGCCATGACCGGCTATCTGCCGCAGGAATTCTCCATGTACCCGAATATGCGGGCGGACGAAGCACTCGACTATCTCGGTGCGCTCTCAGGCATCCCGGGCGCAGAGCGGCGAAAGCGCGTGGACAGCCTGCTCCGGAAGGTCAATCTCGATGCGCACCGCCACAAGAAGGTCAGACAGCTGTCAGGCGGTATGATGCGCCGCCTCGGCATTGCACAGGCGCTCCTCCACGATCCGAAGGTTCTCATCGTCGATGAGCCGACCGCAGGACTGATCCGGAGGAACGCATCCGGTTCCGCAATCTGCTCTGCGAGATCGCCGAAAGCAGGATCGTGATCCTCTCCACGCACATCGTTGCCGATATCGAGGCTTCCTGTGAGCAGGCGGCGGTCATGGATGCCGGCAGGATCCTGTGGAACGGCTCGGTGGAACAGCTGCTCGAACAGGCACGCGGACACGTCTATACCGCCAATGTCGAGAAGCGGTTCATCGCGCAGATCAAGAAGGAGTATATCGTCACGGGCATTCTTCCGCAGAATGAATACATCACAGTCCGGCTGGTGTCCGATGCCGAGCCCGATCTCCCGAATGCCGTACTGACGGAGCCTGACCTTGAGGGCGCGTATATGTACTGTCTCCACAGCCACGGCTGCGAAGTGAAGGGCGGTGAGGTGTGATGCTGTTCCTGAAAGAATGTAAAAAAGTCGCGCTGTCTCTGACCTTCTGGATCTACTGCGTGATACTGCTGCTGATGTTCTTTAGCAACTACTACGAGGATGCAAAGCACGAGGTCACACCGCCTTCGGCCTCCTCTCAGGAGTTCGGCTACAAGGTCGAGGAGGATCCCGAACGCATCATGAACGGCGCCGTCAATTCGCTGATGATGGAATTTGCGGCGAACCGGTATGTCTGCTATCCGTTCGGCTTTTATAAAGCCGTCAGCCTGAAGGAAAAGGACGCCGGCAGGGTGGAGGCTTACCTCCAGGAGCTGACCGGCGCAGACCATGAGGGGATCCTCGCATGGATCGACCAGGCGGAGACGTACTATGTGGATCAGGAGCAGGAATATGCCTTCGATGCCATCCCCGTGGACAAGAGCGTGACCTATGACAGATTCAGGGAGATCAGGGGAGAGATCGACGACATTCTTGGCGGCGGTTCGGATTATGCCGTGAATTCCCTGGCTTTCCGGTTCTCCCGTGTGCCGATGACCTACGAGGAAGCGGTCAGGGAGTATGAGGAATCCATCCGGGAGGACACGGTGACAGATCCGCTGGCACGGCTTTTCTGCGACTACACCGGCATTGGCCTTGCCCTGATCCCGGTGTTTGCGGCAGCCGCCCTGACCGCCGCTGACAAACGGCGCAGAATGTCCGAGCTGATCTATGCAAGAAGAATCTCATCGTTCAGGCTGATACTCACCAGATATGCAGCACTCGTGACCGTCATGTTTCTCCCTGTGCTGTTCACCATGATCGTAGCGGCGGTGCAGGCGGGTGTTGTCTACAGCGGCGCACCGCTGAAGATGCACCTGATGTTCACCACGCCGGTCTTCTGGCTGCTGCCGGAGCTGATGACTGCCACAGCTGTGGGAATGCTCGTCACGGAGGTCTTTTCTGCCGGTGCGGCGGTAGCAGTGCAGGGTGTGTGGGCGTTTCTCAGCCTGATGACGGGCAGCAGCCAGCTGTATGGCGATATCACAAAATTCGGGCTGATCTGCCGTCACAACACACTCTATCACCGCAGTGACTTCATGGCAACGTATCCTGATTTTGTGTTCAACCGGATCTTCTATCTGTGTCTGGCACTGGTACTGGCCGGCGCAGCTGCTTATGTTTATGATCTGAAAAGAGGAGGTAGATTCCATGGTATCAGGCTGTTTGGCGAAGGTGGTATTCTCAGACGCAAGGCATAATTTTTTGGTGCATGATCTTGCAGCGGCTGCGCTGCTGCTGGCTGCACCGGTGGTATTCGGATTATCGGGACTGAACGAGAGAATGGCGGCGGTGCCGCTGGAAATGCTGGCGCCCGTCATCGGCACGATCCTGATGACACCTGTATTCAGTCCCGAGCAGAACGAAAGCATTTACGATGTGGTAAAGTCCAAAAAGATCAGCCACACGCTGGTGTGCTGTCTGCGGATCCTGCTGGCGGCGGTGCTGACGGCGGTGCTTGTGGGGGCGCTGGCATTCTATATGCGCTGCAGCGACTCGCAGGTGACGGCAAGGCTGTTTGCTGGAGCGCTCGGAAGCGCACTGGCGCTGGGAGCGCTGGGGACATTTTTCGCAGCGGTGGGGGACAATGTAGTCATCGGCTACATGGTGTCGATCTCGTATCTGGTCATGAACCTGTTTCTGCGCAAAAAGCTGGAACCGTTTGACCTGTTCACGTTCTCAGACGGCGGCACGGCCGTCGATCCATGGCTGTACGCCGCAGCCGTGATCCTGATCCTGTCGGCGCTTCTATGGCGGAGATGCAGAAAATGATGCAGCTTGGGAAAACAAGTTTTTCTCAGGTGGCAAGCCCCTGAAAAATCCTTCCTTGACAAACCAAAACAGGGGGGCGGGGCATCAATGCTAAC
>JAFPXW010000358.1 GCA_017394565.1 Oscillospiraceae bacterium
GTTCTCAATAGCGATCTCAGCGTCGATCGGATCCGGGAAGGATGCTGCTACAGAAGTATCTACCGGCATCAGGATCTTCTTGCCGAGCTTCTCAGCCTTTGCGAGCATCTCCTTTCAGTAGTCGATCTTCTCGTCGTCCACAAGGGAAGTACCGATAGAACCGCCCTGTGCCTTCAGGAAGGTGTATGCCATACCGCCGCCGATGATGAGGGTATCGCACTTCTCCAGCAGATTGGAGATAACGTTCAGCTTGTCAGCAACCTTTGCGCCGCCGAGGATCGCAACGAACGGACGCTCCGGAACCTCTACAGCATTGCCGAGGTACTGGATCTCCTTCTGCATCAGATAACCAACAGCAGTTTCCTTGACGAACTTGGTAACGCCTGCGGTGGAAGCGTGTGCGCGGTGTGCAGAACCGAATGCATCCATGACGAAAACCTGACCGTCAACGAGGTCAGCCAGTTCCTTAGCGAACGCCTCGCCGTTCTTGGTCTCCTCTGCGCCGCGGAAACGGGTGTTCTGCAGAACAACGATCTCGCCGTCGTTCATTGCAGCGACAGCAGCCTTAGCATTCTCGCCGACAACAGTGTCGTCGTTTGCGAAGGTGACCTTTGCGGAAACCAGCTCTGCCAGACGGTCAGCAGCGGGCTTCAGGGAGAACTTCTCCTCCGGGCCGTTCTTCGGCTTGCCGAGGTGGGAGCAAAGTACGACCTTAGCGCCGTTCTCTACGAGCTTGTTGATGGTGGGGAGTGCAGCCTGGATTCTGTTATCGTTGGTGATAACGCCGTCCTTCAGCGGTACATTGAAGTCTACTCTGACGAGTACCTTCTTACCCTTGACGTTCAGATCCTCCACTGTTACCTTGTTCAAACCTGCCATTGTTATGACATCCTTTCTCGAATGAAGATTTTTTTGAATGGTTATGCATGACAGACGATTGTCAATCATGCCACTCTTCTATTATACACGATTTGAAATCATTTTGCAATAGGCATTTGTAAAATTTTATCAAATTTCTCCCAATCAGCACAAGCGATGCGGTTTCGTGGATTTTCACCAGCGAATTGCGAAAAAGCCTGATGCAGCGGTTCATTATGACTTGACAAACAGCGTGAAATACGGTATGATAATAATAGTATGGTTTTTTGCAAATTGTACAATGTGTAAGGAATCGCGACAAAAGTACAGGAGGAATTCCCAATGACTACCATTCATGTACCCGTACAGCAGCCCTATGATGTGCTGATCGAGCGCGGCATTCTCGCCAAATGCGGCAGCATCATCGCCGAAAAGATCACAAGCGGCACCTGTGCGATCATCACCGACGACAATGTGGACAAATTCTACAGCCAGACCGTGGAGGAATCGCTGAGATCGGCAGGCTTCCGCGTTGTCAAGTACGTCTTTCCGCATGGCGAAAGCTCGAAATGCGCGGAGAACCTCCTGAAGATCTACTCGTTCCTCTGCCAGAACGACATCACGCGCGGCGACTGCCTCGTGGCACTCGGCGGCGGCGTGGTCGGCGACATCACAGGTTACGCAGCAGCGACATTCCTGCGCGGTCTGCCGTATGTGCAGATCCCGACCTCCCTGCTCGCGCAGGTGGATTCGTCCGTCGGCGGCAAGACCGCCATCGACCTGCCGGAGGGCAAGAATCTCGTCGGCGCCTTCAAGCAGCCGCTGTTCGTGTTCTGCGATCCGGATACCCTCAAGACACTGCCGCGCGAATTCCTGATCGACGGCATGGGCGAGGTCATCAAGTACGGTATGATCGCCGATGCGAAGCTCTTTGATCTGCTGTGCGCGTGCGATCTTTCCAACGTGCAGGAGCATTTTGACGAGATCATCCCGGCGTGCGTCGGCATCAAGCGCGATGTCGTTGCCGGCGATGAATTCGATACCGGCAACCGCATGATCCTGAATTTCGGGCACACGCTCGGACACGCGATCGAAGCTTACTACCACTATGAAACCTACACGCACGGCTGTGCAGTGGCTGCTGGAATGTGCCTGATGGCGCAGTATCAGGGCGATCCGGAGGAAACCGCCCGTCTGAAAGCCTGCTGCGAGCGCTACGATCTGCCGACCGCAGTCGAGGCACCGCTTTCCCGCTTGCTGCCGCTTTGCGGACACGACAAGAAGCGTCTGGGCGGCGATATTCGTTACATCACCTGTCAGCCCATCGGCACAGCACACATCAAAACGGCTTCGTTCAGCGATTTCAGCCGTGCATTTGAAGGGTAAGGTGCAGCATGGATCTTCGCTTGACACCGCATAAATTAAGCGGCACGGTTCAGATTCCCGCATCGAAGTCGATGGCGCACCGCGCAATCATCTGCGCCGCACTCTCCGGCGGAACGTCTCACATCACCGGCGTGACGTTTTCTAAGGACATCTACGCCACCCTTTCCGTCATGAAAGCCCTCGGCGCGACGTATGAAATTTCCGGCGACCGGATCGAGATCTCCGGCATCCGTGAGCCCTCCGCAACCGCGACTGCCGATTGCTGCGAAAGCGGCTCTACCCTGCGGTTTCTGATCCCCGTTGCGGCAGTACTTGGCACGAAAACGACCTTCCTCGGACAGGGACGTCTCCCGGAACGTCCGATCTCGCCGTACCTTCGCGAACTTCCGAAATTCGGGACAAAATTCGACTATCAGAACACCATGCCGTTCACCATCGAGGGGAAGCTCCATGCAGGACGTTTCGAGCTGGAGGGCGATATTTCTTCACAATTCATCACCGGTCTGCTGCTGGCGCTGCCGCTGGCGGAGGGCGACTCGGACATCGTGATGACCTCTCCCCTGCAATCGAAGCCCTACGCCGACATGACCATCGACTGCATGGCGCATTTCGGCGTGAAAGTCGAGGAAACAGACTACGGCTATCACATTTCCGGCGGTCAGACCTATCAGGCGGCAGATGTGCCGGTGGAGGGAGATTTCTCGCAGGCGGCGTTCTTTTTCGCAGCAAATGCGATCGGAAACGACGTGACTCTTGCAAATATTCCGGAAAAATCCGCGCAGGGCGACCGAAAAGCTGTTGAAATTCTCCGCGAGATGTGGTATAATAAGGAAGAACCGCTTATCGTCGATGCCACGGACATTCCCGATCTTGTCCCGATCCTGACCGTGGCTGCTTCGCTTTGTCCGCGAAAGGTGCGCATTACCGGTGCGCAGCGGCTTCGCATCAAGGAAAGTGACCGTCTGGAAACCACCGCAGCGCTGGTCAACACGCTCGGCGGCAAGGTCAAGATCCTGCCGGACGGACTGGACATCGAACCGGTGAAAACGTTCACCGGCGGCGAAGTGGACAGTGCAGGCGATCACCGCATCGCGATGTGCGCTGCAATTGCGGCGACACGTTCACAGGGGGAGGTCATCATTCGCGGCGCTGAATGCGTCGAAAAGTCCTATCCTGTGTTCTTTGAGGACTATCAAACATTAGGAGGCGTTACCAATGGCATCCATTTGGAATAACCGGATCTCTGTATCCATCTTCGGTGAGGCGCAGGGACCTGCGATCGGTGTGACGGTGGACAACCTGCCGCCCGGCGAGTTTATCGAAGTGCAGAAGCTTCACCGTTTTATGGAACGTCGCTGCCCCGGGATCCATGAGGGCGGCGAGTTTACACAGATCATGTCCGGTATTCTGAATGACCGAACCACGGGCGCTCCGCTTTGTGCGTTCATCCAGAATCCCAAGGTCGAAGCACCTGATTTTTCGCAGCTGAACCGTCTTCCCCGTCCCGGCAACGCCGACTATACGGGAACGCTGCGGTATCGTGGTTTCAATGATTTCCGCGACGGCGGCCATTTTTCCGACCGACTGACAGCACCGCTTTGCTTTGCCGGTGCGATCTGCGGTCAGATCCTTGAGAGGCGCGGCATTTATGTCGGTGCGCACGCGCTGGAGATCCACGGCATCCGCGACAAGGAATTCGATCATGTCAACGTTTCTAAGGATGACCTGCTCGCCGTTCGCGGAAAGAGCTTTCCGGTCATCGACTTCGATCAGGGTACGGAAATGCTGGCAGACATTCGCGCGGCTGCCGAGGGCGGCGAGTCCCTTGGCGGTATCATTGAATGTGCCGCGGTCAATGTTCCGGCTGGTATCGGTTCGCCGATTTTCGATGGATTGGAGAATACGATCGGTCAGCTTATGTTTGGGATTCCCGGTGTGCGCGGTTTGGAATTCGGCGCCGGTTTCGAGGTTGCCAAGATGGTCGGCAGCCAGAATCAGGATGCATTTTATGTCAATGACCACGGTCACGTCCGCACGACCTCCAACAACCACGGCGGCATTCTCGGCGGCATTTCTTCTGGTATGCCGATCATCGTAAAGATCGCGATCAAGCCAACTCCCGCGATCGGTGCCATGCAGGAATCGGTCAATCTTTCCACGCTCAAGACCGAAAAACTCGAGGTCGAGAACAGCACGGAGGCTTGCATCGTTCCGCGAATGGTTCCCTGTGTGGAGGCTTGTGTCAATCTTGCGCTGCTGACACACATGATGGATTATCCGCACTTCAACTAAACTAAAATCGCTTATGAGGAGGGGATCTGTATGATGAAAAAAATGATGCGCGACGAGAATCTGATGAAGATTTCCGAGATGGCTGACCGTTCGATCACGGATACAACGATCGCGTGCATCCTGCTTTGCTATGTTCTGTACCGCTGCGAAGAACCGCTGGATTCTGAGCTTTTGTACGATATTGCGGTCACTGGCGAGATCATCAACTTCTTCTCCTATCAGGAAGCGATCAGCACCATGCTGGAAAAGGGATACATCCAGACTTCTGTGAATGAGGATCACGAAACCATTTACACACTGACCGAAAGCGGTGTGGATTCTGCCAAAAAATTACATAATATCGCAGCAAAATCCTATCGCGATCAGATCGTTTCTTCCGCGCAACTGGCGATTCGCCGTAAGCGTAACCAGAAGGATGTTGTCATTACATACGAACCCCTCGAAAATGGCTGCCATTTACACGTCATTCTTCGTGACCGAGATTTAAAATTGCTAGAGCTTACGTTATTTACACCCGATGAAGCGACCGCAAGACAACTTGGTGAACGTATTTTGACCAGTCCTTCAGCGCTATACCATGATGTCATCCAGGCAGTCATGAAAGAGCATGATGTACCGGTTGATCTGGCGGATAATTGAAGCGAAATCCATAAACATCGATCCCCACGGTTCAAATCATGAACCGTGGGGTTTGTTTTATTGGACGAACCACAGACAAAAAGAAAACCCTCCTTGCGGAGGGTTTTCCTATTAGGTTTCAGGTTTTGCCTTACTTATTCGCCTGAGTCCAATTGTAGATCTCAAGAGAATACTTCGGAGCTACATCCTCACCCAGAACATCAGCTACCCAGTCAGCATGGCCCTGTGCGCCATTCTTAGCTGCGTAGATCAGCTGGAATGCTGCGTCTTCTGCATTCAGCGGAGAAGCATCGGTACCGCCAGCAACGCTTGCGCCACCATTCTCAGACTCGCCGTTTACATCGGACAGGAAGTATACGAAGTTCTCAGCAACATCTGCGCCCAGTGCAGCGACTGCTGCATCGCTATCGCAAATGTTTGCAGACTTACCAGCACCAACAGCTGCAGCGTAGATCAGTACGTTAGCTGCGTCGTCAGCTGCGCAAGTACCATCGAGGTTGGTATCACCCTTCACACCGATGATCGCGTTAGCCTTGAAGCCGTTGTCAGGAGTCAGCGTGATCTTGCCAAACTCGTCCTCGATGGTAACCATCAGCGGGAGCTTCGCATAAGCAACGCCCTGTGCATCAAATGCAGCCTTCGGATTGGTATAGCCGCCGTCAACAGTAGCAACTGTGAAGGACTTTACCTTATCCAGAGTGATGGTTTCCCAATCGGTGAAGTTGCCATCGGACAGCTTGCCGCGGCGCTGCAGAGTAGCGTCAGCGTAAACCTGCTCGAAGCCTCTCGGATCGTGGGACAGATAGAACTTATCCTGACCGTTGAGAGAATACTGATACTCGTAGAGAACTACAGGCTCAGCAGTGGTCGGCTCGGTAGTCGGCTCAGTGGTCGGCTCGGTAGTCGGCTCAGTGGTCGGCTCGGTAGTCGGCTCAGTGGTCGGCTCGGTAGTCGGTTCAGTGGTCGGCTCGGTAGTCGGCTCGGTCGTCGGCTCA
>JAFPXW010000359.1 GCA_017394565.1 Oscillospiraceae bacterium
CGTTTGCGAGGGCGCGAATATGCCGACCACTGAGGATGCGACCAAGTACCTCCAGGAGAACGGCGTATGGTTCATCCCCGGCAAGGCTTCCAATGCCGGCGGCGTAGCAACTTCCGCACTCGAAATGTCCCAGAACAGCGAGCGTCTGAGCTGGAGCTTCGAGGAAGTGGATGCACAGCTCAAGAAGATCATGGAGAATGTGTACCACAATATTGACGCTGCTGCCAAGAAGTACGGCTTCGAGGGCAACTACGTTGTCGGTGCGAACATTGCAGGCTTCGAGAAGGTGCTCGATGCCATGAACGCACAGGGCATCGTATAATGTGTACCGCAGAACATGATCTGCTGAATCTCGCGACATTTCCGATGAAACAGCCGGAGATGCAGATCGGGACACCGGATGCCGTAACGCTTCCTGATGTGCAGGAAGAAAACGAATTTGCACGCAACACCCAGACTTGGGAATAACCCCACATAACGGCAATACTCCCCTGAACTCAGGGGAGCATTGTCTGTTGTGCTGTCTATTGTGCTGTTTTGTTGGTTAACAAGCATTGACAAGATTTTGGTAATTTGATATGATAGAAGTGTTGCGGTTTTTTGCAGCATTTTTATCTGGAAGGAGTTCAAGGATAAACGTATGAAAACAATTCTCGTGTGTCGGGAGCATGATCCGCGTGAAACGCGCGTGGCAATGATTCCAGATGACATCAAAAAGCTCATCGGCATGGGCTTTTCGTTCAAGGTGGTGGCAGGTGCCGGACTGAAGTCCGGTTTTTCCGATGCCGATTATGAGAAAGCCGGCGCGACCGTCATTCTCAAAGAGCAGGACGGCTATGATTCCGAGATCGTTCTGCGCATCATGAAGCCGGAAAGTGCAGACGGCTTGAAGCCAGATACCCTGCATTTAAGCTATCTCGATCCGTTCAATGAAAAGGCGCTGCTGCGTGAATTTGCGCAGAAAAAGATTCAGGCGGTCTCCCTCGAAATGATCCCGCGTACCACCCTTGCGCAGAAGATGGATGTGCAGTCCTCGCAGACCTCGCTCGCGGGTTATGTGGCAGTGGTCAATGCCGCGGCGCGTCTGCCGAAGATCCTGCCCATGATGGTCACACCGTCCGGTACGATCAATCCGGCGCGTGTCTTCATCATCGGTGTCGGCGTGGCTGGCCTGCAGGCGATCGCGACCGCAAAGCGTCTTGGCGCGAGAGTCGATGCCTTCGATACCCGTCCGGTCGTGGAGGAACAGGTCAAGTCCCTCGGTGCGTCGTTCGTCAAGATCGACCTCGGCGAAATGGGACAGACCGATCAGGGCTACGCTAAGGAACTGACTCCCGAACAGATCAAGAAACAGCAGGAGGCGCAGGCGAAGGTTTGCGAACGCTCGAACATCGTCATCACGACCGCAAAGGTATTCGGCAGAAAGGCACCGCGTCTCATCGGCAAGGATGTCATCGACCGCATGATGCCGGGTTCGATCATCGTGGATATGGCTTGCTCGACCGGCGGCAATGTCGAAGGCTCGAAGCTGTTTGAGGAAGTTGTGACGGATAACGGTGTCATCATCCTGTCCGGTGATTTTCTGGAGAGACAGGTGCCCTATGATGCGTCGAAGATGCTTTCCGGCAATTTCACGGCATTTCTCACCCATTTCTACGACAAGGAAGCCAAGGAATTCCGCGTGAATCTCGACGATGAGATCATGCGCGGCTGCCTGCTGACACAGGGCGGCAGGATCATTCACGAGCGTTTCAAGGAGGATTAAGCATGGCAATCGGTGAAATTTTATTGCTTGTATTTGTATTCGTTATCGCCGGATTTCTCGGCGTAGAGCTGATCTCGAAAGTGCCGTCACAGCTTCATACACCGCTGATGTCCGGTACGAACGCGATCTCCGGCATCACCATCGTGGGTGCGATCGCCGCAACGGCCGTGGCACTCCACACAGAGGGGATGCTCAGCAATATCCTCGGATTTGTAGCGATCGTCCTCGCGACCATCAACGTCATCGGCGGCTATCTGGTTACGGACAGAATGCTCGGAATGTTCAAGAAAAAGGGGGATGACAAGAAGTGAATTTTGAATCTGTCCGCGTCGTCCTGACGACGGTTTTATACATGGTGTCCGCGGTATTGTTCATCCGCGGCATCAAACTGCTCGGTAAAGCCGATACCGCACGAAAGGGTAATCTGCTCTCGTCAGTCGGAATGCTCATCGCTGTGGTCACGGTACTGCTGGAAAAAGAAGTGACCGATACCCTGACGGCACCGCCGCTGCAAAATGCCTATCTCTGGGCGATCGCAGCGATCCTCATCGGCGGCGTGATCGGCGCTGTCTGGGCAAAGAAAGTCGAAATGACCGGAATGCCGCAGCTCGTTGCACTGTTCAACGGCTTCGGCGGTCTGTCATCCTTGCTGGTCGCACTCACGCAGTATATGACCGATCCGAATGTGAATGTATTCTCCGCCGTGACGCTTGGCCTGACCATCGCCATCGGTGCAGTGGCATTCACGGGTTCGATCGTTGCCTGGGGCAAGCTTTCCGGCAAGCTGTTCAAGAAAAACGTCACCATTCCGGCGAAAAATGCCATTAACGCGATCCTCGCGCTGGCAGGTCTGGTCGGTGTCGGGATGTATGCCGTCAGCATCGCAAACGGCGATACACAGCTCGGACTGATCGGCATTATCCTTGCAACGGCTTGCTACCTCATCCTCGGCTTCACAATGGTCGTTGCCATCGGCGGCGGCGATATGCCGGTCATCATTTCACTTCTGAATGCGTTTTCCGGACTCGCAGCGGCATTCGCAGGTCTGGCGCTGTCCAATTCCGTACTGGTCGTATCCGGCTGTCTGGTCGGCACTTCGGGACTGATCCTGACGCTCATCATGTGCAAGGCGATGAACCGCACGCTCTACAGCCTGCTGTTCGGTTCGACCGGCGCGTCCAAGTCCAAGGCAGGCGCAGGTTCCGGCAAGGAACCGAAGTCGATGTCCGTTGAGGATGCGTACCTGATTCTGGAAGCCGCAAGCTCCGTTGTCTTCATCCCCGGCTATGGCATGGCTGTGGCACAGGCACAGCACGCGGTCAAGGAGCTTTGCGACAAGCTCGAAG